>CACSIN010000012.1:300000-413181 GCA_902705835.1 BD1-7 clade bacterium | reverse complement strand
CCCCAATCCCCAATCCCCAATCCCTGCGGCTAACAGCTGCCGTGTTGCTCATCCTTTTTATACCTGTAACGCCCCTTATCGTCTTTCTTCTGAGTGGCTAAGCTTGCTTTGAACTATCCCTCGCTATAGCTATACACTTCCTGTAAAGAGTTGACAGTGTGCTGATGTTAGTCGGTAAGCAGTTCAAACGAATCGGTATCTGCAACCTGCAGTTTTAGTTTATTGATCTGCCGGTAGGATTTATACATGAGCTGGTTCAATGTCACTAATCCCGTGCTACATACCATTAAGGATGATGCCTGCGGTGCTGATACAGTCTCATTTACCAAATATTCCTCTACGCGTTTGATCAACTGCGTATCCATCTTTTTAACATATTCTCGTTTGGCGCGTAGCTCTGCATCGCATTCCGGAATCGCTCGTATAGACCAGGTAGACTCATAGAACCTTAATAGGTGGATGATTTCCTCTCGAAAACGACACAGTTCTGTCTTTACGGTTTCATTATTGCGATTATCTTCAGATTTAAATTCGATTTCGAATGCTATTGCAGTACGTAATATGAGTTGTACATTTCGGTTTAACTGCTTTAACGCTGAAATAGTATCTAGCTGTGCTTCGTTAAGCGAAAGCTTCGATTGCAGACGTGTGCCAAATTCGAGCGCTTTTAGATATAGCGGTTTCACAAATGTTTTTTTGTAATTCTCTACTGATATTTCGTCGGAGATGTTGCGGTGTTGGTGAGTAGGTAGATCTTCTGTTCGAAATATCTCTGCTTTGTCGATGTCGGCTGATAGCGCAATCCCTGCAGGCAATTGAAATCTATAAAGCTGTCTTGTTTCTTGGTAGAGGGCTTGGATACCGGTTTCTGGGTAATCGAGAAATTGCTCGTCGAGATATAGTGGGCCGGCTTCTGCGGCTGCTTCATCAGGTTTTGCTTTGATAACGTACCGGCAGAGGTTGGCGATGGCTTTGACAAATCCGATGAGAAGGAAGGTGTTGGTGATATTGAAAAGGCTGTGAAAAATGGATAGCGCGACGGGGATGTCCGAGGACGTATGTGGTGCGTTTGTGCCAAAAAACGATTCGGCGATCATCCATACAAGCTGATTAACATAGGAAAATAGCAATAGTACCCAAGTTACGCCAAATAGGTTGAATAGGAAGTGCGCGAACGCGGCGCGTTTGGCGTGTACACCACCGACGAGCGCTGCAACATTGGCGGTGATTGTTGTGCCGATATTTTCTCCCAGAACCATTGCAGCAGCGGCTTCATAGCCGATAACTCCCTGTGAGGCAGCAACTAAAGTGATGGCCATTGTCGCGCTTGAGCTTTGCAGAATGACAGTTAATACCGAACCAATGAGAACAAACTTAATCGCGCCGAGAATGCCAAGGCTGGCCTGTGCCTGCATAAGGTGCATGATGGCCGGATCATTCTTGAGATCTGGTACTGTGTCTTTCATCATTTCTAGGCCAATGAACAACAGGCAAAACCCTACGATGAAGAGGCCGATGTTTCGTGTTTTCGGCTTTTTCCGACTGGAAAGCACGAAGCCGATCATTGTCGCCGGCAGCGCGATTGCGGTTAATTGAATTTTGAAGCCGATGAGGGTGATCAGCCATGCAGTCAGTGTTGTGCCGATGTTGGCACCCATGATGACGCTAATGGCTTCTGTAAGGCTCAATAACCCTGCAGAAACAAAGCTCACTACCATCAGTGTTGTTGCAGATGAGGATTGTAAAAGCGATGTGATACCAAGCCCTGTTAACATGCCTTTAAAGCGATTGGATGTCAGGCGAACCATGATTTGGCGCAGTCGTTCGCCAGCAAGGTTCATTAAGGCATCACTCATGACTTTCATGCCATACAAGAAAATCGCGAGTGCGCCGAGCAGGTTGAGAAGATCAAATCCAGTCATTGCCTACGTCCAAATATCTTCAGGGTAGGCGGCGGGTGGTATATCCAGGGCTGGAGATGCCTGTGAGCTCGCGTAGTGGTCGCTGCTCGAGACAATGTTTGATAACACGGCGGAGATATTAATAGAGGCGCCCATGCCGGCTCTCCTAGAATTAGTGGGCATGCGAGCGATTAGATTATGAAATGTAAGCTTTGTTCGATTTTTACAATAAATGCGTGAGGTTTAAGTTGCCGACGGTTCCGCTTATACGTCCGGCTTTTACTTGAGTTTCGACAGCTTTGCGCAGTTCATTCTCAACATCCAGTGGGTGTTTTAGTCGTTTGACTTGTTCAAATAGTAAAAAGGCGTCCGCGAAGCGTTCGCGTAAATAGACGAGCCACTGTTTTACGAGATTAGGCTGATGTTTTTCTGCGGTAGTTTGCTCAAGGCTGCGGAGGTAATAAATCAGCAGTAGGCAAATATCCCCCCATTGGGCGGCTTTTGCATTTGAGTCTTTACTCAGTAGTGCTAGTTCGGGGCTGGCAACTAACCCGCGCCCGAGCATTATTTGATCTGTGCCAGAGGCGCGAAGGCAGGTTTCTACGTCACCCAGGTTCCACACCTCGCCATTGGCTATAACAGGTATCGACACCCGATTGACGATCTCTTGGATATAGTGCCAATGCGCAGGCGGTTTGTATCCTTCAAGCTTGGTCCGTGCGTGAACTGCAATTTGGTTTGCTCCGCCGGATTCAATGGCATCCACGTTTTCGAATACGAGGGATTTGTCTTTGTAACCAAGCCTGATTTTAGCCGTGACTGGAATCTCAGCGGGCACTGCCCCACGAATGTGGCTGACTATTTGGTGCAGTCGTTCTGGATATTGAAGAAGGACTGAGCCCCCGCCATTATTGTTTACCGTTTTTGCCGGACATCCAAAATTAATATCAATGCCTGCTGCACCCATGCGAGCGAGCTTCGCCGCGTTAGTGGCCATTGCTTCCGGGTTGTCTCCAAGCAGCTGAGCAAACACCGGTACATCATTGCCGGTCAGACTGTGGTTGTCGATTTCTGGAAAGTAACGGCGAAACACGCGCTCAGGTAGTTCGTTACCTACAACACGGATGAATTCTGTGACACATCGATCTAATCCGCCGATTGAGGCGAAGATGGAGCGCATCTGGTGGTCAATGATGCCTTCCATTGGCGCTAACATGACAAAACTTGGTTTTAGAGCGATTGACTTCATAGTTGCGCATTGTACGCTATTGCGGCGCGAATATTTGATTCACTCATAAAATATCTGTACAGTAGCCCGCCCGTTTGCGTTACATCAATGCATATCGGCGGAAAATCTGTTTTTTAACCAGAGAACATAGATGCAAGATAATCTCTTAGAGCAGGGAGCTGAACTGATGATCTTCGGCATGGGCACAGTGTTTGTGTTTCTCGCCGTGTTGGTTGTCGTCACTATGACGCTGTCGACTGTCGTTCAGAAGTTTTTTCCTGAAGCACCCAAACCCGCAGCAGTGCCAACTACCCCCCGGCCGAACGCTGCAACCAACGACGATCAGCTTGTTGCAGTAATCACTGCTGCTGTTCACAAGCACCGTACTCGCCAAAAGTAGAGTGCGGTATAAGTCTAACGAACGGAAACGTTTATCCTTCACGTTTTTAGAGGCTCTCCGATGAGTGATAACAAGAAACCACTAGGAATAACTGACGTAGTCTTGCGTGACGCACATCAGTCACTTTTTGCAACACGTCTGCGTCTTGATGACATGCTACCTATTGCCGAGAAACTTGATCAAGTTGGCTATTGGTCTCTCGAAAGTTGGGGTGGTGCGACGTTTGATGCATGCATTCGCTATCTTGGGGAAGACCCATGGGAACGTATTCGAGAGCTGAAAAAAGCGATGCCGAATACACCACAACAAATGTTGTTCCGTGGTCAGAATATTCTTGGCTATCGTCACTATGCCGATGATGTTGTTACTAAATTCGTTGAGCGAGCGGCAACTAACGGTGTTGATGTATTTCGTGTATTTGATGCGATGAATGATATGCGTAACCTTGAGACCGCTATCAAAGCTGTTCGAGAGGTTGACCGTCATGCACAAGGAACAATTTCCTACACAGTGAGCCCGGTTCATACTGTCGATATGTGGGTCAAGATGGGTAAAGATCTTGAAGCTATGGGCGCAGACTCTGTTGCCATTAAAGATATGGCTGGCTTATTGAAACCATATGTTGCGTTTGATCTTGTTAGCCGTTTGAAGAAAGAACTTTCGATTCCTGTGCATATGCAATGCCATGCAACCACCGGGCTTTCGACTGCAACGGCATTAAAGGCAATTGAAGCGGGTATTGATAATATCGATACAGCGATCTCTTCAATGTCGATGACCTACGGTCATTCACCAACCGAATCTGTTGTTGCTATGTTGCAAGACACTGATCGTGACACAGGCTTGGATATCAATCTTCTTGAAGACATTGCTGGCTACTTCCGCGATGTACGTAAGAAGTATGCAAAATTTGAAGGTGCGTTACGCGGTGTAGATTCTCGTATTTTGGTTGCTCAAGTGCCTGGCGGCATGCTGACCAATATGGAAAGTCAATTACGTGAGCAAGGTGCAGCCGATAAGCTTGATGCCGTGTTGGAAGAAATTCCACGCGTTAGAGAAGATCTAGGCTTCTTGCCGTTGGTAACACCAACATCACAAATCGTTGGTACTCAGGCGGTATTGAATGTACTGACGGGCGAGCGCTACAAGTCTATTTCGAAAGAAACAGCGGGCGTATTAAAAGGCGAATACGGTGCAACGCCTGCTCCTGTAAATGCAGAGCTGCAAACACGGGTATTGGACGGTGCGGAAGCTGTTACATGCCGTCCTGCAGATCTTCTGAAACCTGAGCTGAATGTTCTGGCTGCAGAGTTGAAAGAGAAGGCCGGAGAAAAAGGTATCGCGTTAGCGACTGGCGACAATGAAATTGACGACGTATTAACGTATGCATTGTTTCCGCAGGTTGGTTTGAAGTTCCTTGAGAACCGCAACAATCCATCGGCATTTGAACCAGTTCCGACAATCGAGGATGTAAATGTATCCGTGAAGGCAGCCGCGCCTGCGGGCGGTTCTGATGTCTATACAGTGACTGTTTCTGGTCAAAGCTACGTGGTTCAGGTTGCTGAAGGCGGCGATGTATCATCTATCACTCCTGCCGTACCTGTTGCTGCGCCTAGTGCCGCTCCTACAAGCGCGGGCGAGCCTTTGAATGCTCCATTGGCAGGGAATATCTTCAAAATACAGGTCAATCAAGGTGATCTTGTTCAGGAAGGTGACGTTGTTATCATCCTGGAAGCCATGAAGATGGAAACCGAAGTGCGTGCGAGCAAGTCAGGAACTGTACAGAGTATTTCTGTCAGGGAAGGCGACTCCGTGGCGGTTGGCGATCCGCTGATCAGCATCGCTTAATTCCAGGAGTTGTAGATGGAAAACCTATATAGTTTGTGGGCGAGCTCCGGCGTTGCCCAGATCGCCGGTGGCCAGGCAATTATGGTGCTGGTGTGTTTTGGTCTGTTGTATCTAGCAATACAGCGTGGCTTTGAACCTTTGCTTCTTGTACCCATCGGTTTTGGTGGTGTATTAGCAAATATCCCCGGTGCAGGGTTGGCGTTTTCAGGCGTTGAAAATGCCATATATAGCGCAGATCCAGCGGTGCTTGATGCACTTGGTCATGCGTTAAATGTGCAGTGGGAAAACGGCAAAGATCTGATGTATGCCTACAACAACGCCTCGCATGGTGAAGTTTTAGCGGCTAAGCATGCCGCAGGTGATGCAGGCTTTAACAACGGCATGTTATATAACTTCTACTCTGTGGCGATCGCGAGCGGTGTTGCGCCTCTGGTTATCTTTATGGGTGTAGGGGCAATGACTGACTTCGGCCCACTATTAGCCAATCCGAAAACGCTGTTTCTCGGTGCCGCAGCGCAATTCGGTATCTTTGCGACTGTGCTGGGTGCGGTATCGATGACATCACTTGGCTGGATGAATTTCAGTCTCGCTGATGCGGCAGCTATCGGTATCATTGGTGGTGCTGACGGACCAACCGCGATCTATGTTGCTAGCCTGTTATCGCCGCACTTATTGGGTGCAATCGCGGTTGCAGCATATTCGTACATGGCGTTGGTGCCTTTGATCCAGCCTCCAATCATGCGAGCGCTGACGACTGAATCTGAGCGTCAGATTGAAATGGTTCAGCTACGTACTGTCTCGAAAACGGAAAAGATCCTGTTCCCAATCTCTTTATTGGTATTGGTTGCGTTGTTTCTTCCGGATGCGGCGCCGTTGTTAGGTATGTTCTGTTTCGGTAACCTGTTGAAAGAGTGTGGTGTGGTTGATCGTTTAAGTGATACTGCGCAGAACGCGTTAATTAACATTACCACTATTTTTCTCGGGCTTTCTGTTGGTTCCAAGCTTAGTGCGGATAAATTCCTCGACTTGAATACTTTGGGTATCTTGGCGTTAGGTATTGTCGCATTTGGTATTGGTACAGCATGTGGTGTTCTCATGGCGAAGCTGATGAATAGGTTCAGTAAAACGCCAGTTAACCCATTGATAGGCTCTGCAGGGGTTTCAGCGGTACCTATGGCAGCACGTGTGTCAAACAAACTTGGTTTGGAAGCGAATCCACATAACTTCTTGTTAATGCACGCAATGGGGCCGAACGTCGCCGGTGTTATCGGTTCTGCGGTTGCTGCAGGGGTTATGATTAACCTTGTTAGTGGATAAGCGGGCTTTTAACCCTATTTAGTGATTAACTTATCTCATGGATTTAGAGTAAACTTTGCGGATGTGCGGAGCCTAAGGGCTCCGCTTCTGATAATAAGACTACCGCAGGAGCGTTTGTGTCTAATCTTGCATCCGCAGATAACCTCTCCAAGCTGGCATCGATAGCCGGCGACGCGATCTCTCGGTTACCGGTAGAGAAGATACGTTTTTTCAGTCTGCTTCTTATCGGTGTTTGGTTTGTCGCCATGTTAGCCGAGATTTTCTGGCTTGCGATGCCTATGCCGCAACAGCCTGCTGTTGTTCCTCCCATGCCGAACGCTTCTTCTCTAAATCATGGCGGCTCTGCTGGCAGCTCTTCGTCTGCTATCAATGTACCGCAGATGCAAAGCTGGAACCTTTTTGGTGAGGAAGCGAAAAGTGCAGATGACGAAGTTGTAAAGGAACTGCAACCTGCTGATGCTACTGTGGGTCAAGATGCGAAAGAAACTCGTCTTAAATTAAGTCTTCTTGGTGTGATTACCTCAACCGATCCGGCCAATGGATACGCTGTGCTGGAATATCAAAACAAAGCTGAACTCTATAGAGTGGGAGATAAGATCCCTGGCGGTCGAGATGTTTCACTTTTCAGAGTGCATACTGATCGTGCCATTATTGATAATCGCGGGAATTACGAAGCGGTGCTATTGTATGACGAGACTGTTAAGTCCACGCAAAAGCCAGTAGCACGGCCGCGTAAAACGACAGGTGATAAGGTTGTTGATCATCGACGTAGTTCCTCGGTGTCGGCCTTGGCGAAAGGTTATCGTGATCAGTTGTTGAGTAATCCGATGTCTCTTGCTGAAGTGATACGCATTTCACCTGCAAAAGGCAGTGATGGTAGTATTATTGGATATCGTGTTCGCCCTGGTAAACATCGGCAGCAGTTTTCTGATTTGGGATTAAAAAGTGGCGATATTGTGACATCAGTTAACGGTGTTGAGTTGTCTGATCCTTCAAATGCCATGCAGTTATATGGGCAGCTTCGTGAGTTAACGGAAGCGACCTTCGCGGTTAAACGCGGCGATGAAGAAATTACGTTGATTGTTGGTTTGGAATAATCTAATACCATCGATTTGCGAAATACGTTTGAAATATATAAAAAATTGAAGCCATCTATGAAAATTAAAGCCCTCGTTCTGGCCGCGTGTTTGATGCAGCCATTTTATTTGCAGGCGCAAGAGCAGGAATACACGCTCAATTTCAAAGATTCTGATATCAAGGAACTGATCAAGTTTGTTGCCGATGTAACTGGTTACACTGTGATCATCGACCCCAAGGTTAAAGCCAAAATTGAGGTGATATCTGAAGAACCTGTGAATGAGCAGGAGTTGTATGATCTGTTTTTGGCAGTGCTCGATGTTAATGGATATACCGCGGTTCTTAATGAAAATATCCTGCGTGTCATTCCTGATAAAAAGGCGCGCACGAGCCCGTTAAAAGTCTCTTCAGGTGCGACGACACAAAATAATGCTGAATTTATTACTCAAATTATTGAGTTAAAGAACGTCAATGCGACGAAGTTGATCCCGGTATTGCGTCCATTGGTACCTCAGCAAGGTCATATGGCTGCGTATGTGGATACCAACAGCATCATTATTACCGACACTGCTGATAATGTTCAGAAAGTTCTCGAGATTATCCGCAATATCGATAAGTCACCGCATAAAGATGTCGAAGTTATTCGACTCAAACATGCAGCGGCTGAAGAAGCAGTAAAAATTATCAATCAGATCAATAAGCCTACAGGTGGTGGTAAATCACAGCCAGAATCTGATCAGGTTCAGTTGGTTGCAGATACACGCAGTAACTCTGTTATCGTTAATGGCACGTTGCAAGCACGCCAGCGGATCAAGAAATTGATTCAGGAGCTGGATACGCCACTGGAAACCACCGGCAATGCACAGGTGTTTTATTTACATCATGCGAGCGCAAAAGATTTAGCCCCGGTTCTTTCTAAAGTGTCTCAAAACATGGCTAAGTTAGGCGGTGAAGTTCAAGCCAAAGGCAGTACGGTTAAAGCGGCTACTATTGAAGCTGACGAAGCGTCTAACTCGATTATTATTACCGCGCAGCCGGATGTTATGGAAGGTTTGAAGGCGCTAGTAAAACGTCTTGATATCCCGCGTGAAATGGTACTTGTGGAAGCCATTATTGTTGAGGTATTGGTAAATGACGATAAGGCACTGGGTTTCGACTTCTTAGTGGCGAACCAAAATAGCGGTTTCGGCGGTACCAATAACAGCTCATCGCTAGGAGCCTTGGCTCCGGCGTTTACTACGAATACGGATAATGCCGCTGCGGGNCTTGCGTCGGCATTAACTTCCACGGCATTGCAGGGCGGTACTTGGGGTGTTCTCGATTATAATCCTGATGGCTCCAGCTTTGCGGCGATTCTGACAGCGCTTGAAGAAAACGGCGAAACCAACATTCTGTCGACACCAAGCTTGATGACTCTGGACAACAACGAAGCATCCATTGTGGTTGGTCAGGAAGTTCCGTTTATCACCGGTAGCTTCACGTCTACAGGTAACAACTCGTCTAACCCCGGAAACCCGTTTCAGACGATTGAGCGAAGTAACGTGGGTATCACGCTGAATGTGACGCCGCATGTTAATAAAGGCGAACAAATTACGCTGGATATTACGCAAATTGTCTCTGGTTTAACTGGATCTACCGCTTCTCAGGTTGGCAGTGCCGATATCATCACTAACGAGCGTAGAATCGAAACCAGCGTCCGTGTGCGTGATGGTGATACGGTTGTACTCGGTGGCTTGATTCGAGATGAGGTGCAAGAAAGTGTGCGTAAAGTTCCTCTGCTTGGTGATATCCCTTGGATTGGGCGATTGTTCAAAAGCTCAAGCAGTAACATCCGTAAAACTAACTTGATGGTATTTTTGCGCCCAACCGTTGTGCGCAATGCGGCTGAGTCTCTGAAATTGTCGGAAAAGAGCTATCGAGATATTCGATCAGTTCAAAATCTAAAGTATGAAAAAGGCGTTGATCTGTTCCCGAATGAGGTTTTACCTGTGTTGCCGACTTGGGAAGAGCAGTTGCAACGAATTGAGATGTTAGACCGTCCAAAGAATGAAGAGACGAAAACCTCACCTTCTGAGGCAAAATTTAGTTCTGAATCTGCGGTAGATTGATTCATGTCAGACAAGTCTGTAGCTGAGAACGCTGAAGTGCCAGCGGAACTTAACAATGATGATCTTCAAGCCATTGCGGCGCGCCAAGCTGCCGCATTGGGTGAGACATTATCTGGTGGTTTCGGTGACGCAACGGATATAATCGATGAGATCGGTGAAGATGGCGAGCTTGAAGAAGAGCCGTTGGTACAAAAGGTATTGCCATTTGCGTTTGCATCGGCCGAGGGGATATTTCTTGAGCCTTCAGACGACGGTGATTGTGTTGCCTATTATCGCACAGGTTTAAAGGCCGAAACGCTTGCCGAAGTGCGCCGTTTTGTCAGTGCCCCTATGCGTATCGAACGTATTGAGGATGAAGATTTTCAGCGTCGCCTGACGCAAGCGTACCAACACTCAACCGGTGAAGCCGCCCAGGCCGCAGAGGATATGGGCGCTGATCTTGATCTTAGCCGGTTGGCTGATGAGATCCAAGATTCTGCCGACTTGATGGAGGGGGAGGACGATGCTCCAGTTATCCGTCTTATCAATGCTATTTTATCCCAAGCAGTGCGTGAGAAAGCATCAGATATTCATATCGAAACCTTCGAAAACGACCTAGTGGTGCGGTTCCGTGTCGATGGAACTCTCAATGAGGTGTTGCGCCCGAAACGTATGTTGGCGCCGCTGCTCGTCTCGCGAATGAAGGTTATGGCCAAACTCGATATCGCGGAAAAGCGTATCCCACAGGATGGTCGTATATCAGTACGTATTGCCGGTCATGGTATTGACATTCGTATGTCGACAAACCCGACAGCACATGGAGAGCGCATTGTATTACGTCTGCTTGATAAACAAGCCGGTGCATTGCAGCTCGAACAGCTGCGCATGAGTGAGCAAGTTTATAAAGGATTCAAGCGTGTTTTGGGGTCGCCTCACGGTATTATCCTGGTAACTGGCCCGACAGGTTCCGGTAAAACGACCAGCTTGTACTCTGGTCTTACGTATATCAATGAGCCTTCTCGTAACATTTTGACCATCGAAGACCCCGTTGAATATCTATTGCCTGGTGTGGGCCAAACCCAGGTAAATTCGAAAGTCGATATGACTTTTGCTCGAGGGCTGCGAGCGATATTACGTCAGGATCCCGACGTCGTAATGATTGGTGAGATCCGTGATATTGAAACCGCTGAAATTGCCGTTCAGGCGAGTTTAACCGGTCACCTTGTGTTATCAACGTTACACACCAATACCGCCATCGGCGCAGTGACACGTTTGGGGGATATGGGCATCGAGCCGTTCCTGCTATCGTCCAGTTTGGTTGCGGTGATGGCTCAGCGCCTTGTTCGAACCCTTTGTCCGTCCTGTAAGGAACCTTTTGAGGCGTTAGATAGTCAAAAAGAGCTTATGGGGATCAATAATAACGAGAAAGTGGTTCTGTTCCGTGCAAAAGGATGTTCTGCATGTAACGGTCAGGGCTTTAAAGGACGAATGGGGATCTACGAATTCATCGAAGTCGATGACAAACTGCGTAATCTGATTCACTCCGGTGCATCCGAACAGGATATGCTCGCGCAAGCGCGGTTGCATTGGCCGTCTATTCGAGAAAATGGTCTGGCTAAAGTCCTCTCCGGGGAAACCACCATCGAAGAAATACTGAGGGTCACCTCAGGGTAAATCATGGCAGCGTTCAGTTACCAGGCACTCAATGCAGACGGCAAGAAAGTTAAAGGCGTATTGGAGGGGGATTCTCCTCGGCAGATACGTCAGATGCTGCGTGAGAAAGGGTTAAAGCCCCTTGATATTAGCCATAGCAAATCATCAGCCGGTAAAAGCTCGGATAAGGGTTCTGATTCCGGTTTTTCATTGAGCTTTCTCAATACGGTCAGACTCAACCCTGCTGAGCTAGCGCTGTTTACCCGGCAGTTGGCGACGTTGATTCAGTCCAGTTTACCGTTAGATGAGGCATTGCAGGCTGTTGCTGATCAGACACAAAAACAGCAGATCAAAAGTCTCATCCTGGATATTCGATCGAGGGTTGTTGAGGGGCACTCGCTGGCGTATGCGTTAGGTGACTTTCCTAAAATTTTTGACTCTATGTATAGAGCGATGGTTACAGCTGGTGAAAGTGCGGGTTTTCTTGGCATCGTGCTGGAGCGTTTGGCTGATTACACTGAAAACAGCCAGTATACCCAGCAGAAAATAAAATCGGCCATGGTCTACCCGATCATTTTAATGATTGTTGCTTTTGGTGTTATTACAGGTTTGATGGTTGGTGTTGTTCCCGATCTCGTGAAAGTCTTTGATACCAAGGGTGCAGATTTACCCGTATTAACTAAAGGGTTAATCTGGCTCAGCGATTTTATTGTTGATTACGGAATTTATGCATTTATCGCCGTTGTTGCGCTGATTATTTGGTTTGTGCGCTTTATGCAGAAGCCGTCGCGAAAACGTAAATGGCATGTGCTCAAACTGAGATTGCCCCTGATTCGTGGCATTACACGAACAGCCGATACGGCCCGTTTTGCGAGTACCTTGAGTATGTTGGTTGGTAGTGGCGTGCCTTTGCTTGATGCGATTCGTATTGCTTCTGCGGTACTTAACAACATGGTACTTCGCGATGTATGTACCGAAGTTGCTATTACTGTTCAGGAAGGCGGCAGTTTCGGTAAGGCGCTGGGAGCTACAGACGAGTTTCCGCCCATGTTAGTGCACATGGTTAGCAATGGTGAGGCCAGTGGCGAGCTTGAAGCCATGCTAGAAAAAGTGGCACAGAATCAAGAACGTGAGATTGAAATGACACTGACATCCATGCTCAGTGTTATGGAACCACTAATGATTGTCATCATGAGTGGTATTGTGATGATGATCGTGATGGCGATTCTATTGCCGATTATGGATCTAAATACGTTAGTTTAAGGTGATAAAAATGAAGAGATCTCAAGGTTTCAGTTTGATTGAAATCATGGTGGTTCTGGTCATCATTGGCATGTTGGCGGGTATTGTTGGCCCACGTGTGCTTGGTACGGCAGAAGATGCCCGTAAGAAAAAAGTGCAGGCGGATTTTGCCAATGTAGAAACATCTCTGAAGTTGTACAAACTTGATAACTATGTGTATCCGAGCACGGAGCAAGGGCTGGATGCATTGGTGAGTGAAACAACCATTGAGCCGGTACCTCGTAACTTTAAAAACGGCGGCTATATGGAAAAGCTACCGCGTGACCCTTGGGGCAATGATTATTTGTATCTAAGCCCAGGTGAGCATGGCGAATTCGATATCTATACGCTCGGTGCTGACGGTTCTATCGGTGGTGAAGGTGAAGCTGCCGATATGGGTAATTGGGAAGAGCGTAACTAAACGACTCCCCATGCGCGCTGCTGACCGTTTTAAAACACAACAAGGTTTGACAGCGCCGAAGCGCGCTGCGGGCTTCACCTTGATCGAGATGATGGCGGTTGTCGTTATCATCGGTTTGGCTGCGGGCATCGCTGCAGTTTCTTTAGGCACGGGCACGCGCGGCCCAGAAGTTCGCAATTTTTCTCGCCAGCTTTACAACACAATCAACCTAGCCTTTGAAGAATCGGTTTATACCAATCGCCAGTTTGGTCTGCGTTTTGATATTACTCAGGAAGAAGACGATACCTACTATGTCTATCAGTGGTTGATGTACGACCCTGACCGTCAACGCTGGTTTTTATCGGAAATTGAAGAGTTAAAAGAGCAAAAGTTTCCGCGTGATATCGAGTTACGGTTGGAAGTCGAAGGCCAGCAAGTGGTCGTNGGCGCCAACGACAAAGAAGACATTATCTTTTATGTCGCCTCCAAGCCTGGGCAAGATGGGGCAGAAATTCACCCGGATATCTACTTTTTTTCCAGTGGTGAAACGCAAAATTTCCGCATCAGTCTTGCCGATGAAGCCTCGCCGGATAATCGATATCGCATTATTGGCAACCTGATTGGGCAAGTCCGCATGCTGCGTCCGGATCAGACGGAGGATGAGGATGAATAAGCCCCAGCAAACCTCTCTGCCTTCGTCACAACACGGTTTTACGCTGATTGAAGTTATGGTCGCCGTTGCTGTTATTGCCGTGGCACTGCCGGCGTTGGTGTATGCCATGACCGGTCAGATCGATAGCTCAGCGTACATGCGTGATCGTATGCAGGCCAATTGGGTGGCAGAAAATGTCATGGCCGAAACACGCATTAAGAATCGTACCGGGCAAGTTATTCAGAAGAAAGACAGCGGCAAAACGGAAATCGCAGGTCGGAAGTGGCGTTGGGCGTTGCGTTCTCAGCCGTTTCCGCAGAAAGAACTCCAAGGCGTTTTTGGTGTAGAAGTGGATGTTTTTTTAGACGACGGCAGTCTCAGTAAAGTCCCGGAAAAGGACCAGAAGCCGTTAGCGAATTTGGTTGGTATTATGTATCGAAAACCCACCGAGCCGATCTCAGTGCCTGCACCAGAAAAATATAGCGGTACCGCGAATAGTAATTCAAATTCGCCGAGTGGGACTGGAAATTGATCGCAGTGAATTCTAACCGCGCCCAACACGGCTTCACACTGATCGAAGTCATGCTCGCTATGGGTATTACAGTGATTGTTGCGATCATGGCGTTTCAGGGCCTCGACAGTGCCATGCAGCTTTCGGAATCCGAGCAGAAAGAATCGGATAATATTCAGCGCACCAGTCGCGTATTGGATATTCTAGGTAAAGACTTCCGGCAAATTGTGCCACGTGTTGTGCGTGACCCAACCGGTAATGGCTATGAAGACGCATTTTTTTATAATTCAGCGTCGTTTCCAATGATGAAATTCAGCCGTAATGGCTGGACAAACCCGCAGCCGACGCGTTTTCAACGCAGTCAGCTGCAACGAGTGCATTATCATTTTGACGGTAAAAAATTAATCCGCACCAGTTTTCAAGCGATTGATCGACTGCCCGATGAAGAGGGCACAGAAATTACCCTACTCGACGATGTACGATCGTTTGAGGTGAAGTTGCTGACGAGTCAAACAACCAATACATCCGGTGATCAGCAGGCGCCAGCGACGCAATCTAACGGTATTAAACCAACGCAGTGGGTCGACATGTGGCCGGCGCAACAGGCTCAGTTTACACAAGGCGGGCAATATCAGGCTTCCAACCTGCTGCCTATGGCAATCGAAATCGAGATTGATATCGAGAAATGGGGCAAACTCCGTAGGGTGTTTGAGTTGGCTGGCAATGATTAGGCGTTCCAAACCACAACAGGGTGCCGCCCTGGTAGTTGCCATGTTGATACTCAGCCTAGTGACTGTGATTGCCGCCGGGATGACCGTACAGCATAATTTTTCGCTGCGTCGCGTGAGCAACCAGTTGTTGGCCCAGCAAGCCTACTCCTATTTATTGGGTGTTGAAGGCATTGCCATGCGCTTTCTGATGCTGGATCTCGAACAAGATGCCAAACTGTCTGACCCACGCACGGATACACTGGCTGAGTTTTGGGCGCAGGAAGCACCGCCGTTTACCGTTGAAGGTGGTGCCTATACAGGTCGTATTTATGACCTTCAGGGGCGTTTTAACCTTAATAGCCTGACCAATGGAATAGAAAACACGGCGGGTGCGACGCCACCGCAGATTCCTTATACGATTGAACAAGGCATCTTTATGCGCTTGTTGCAGGCGTACAACGATGAAAACTTTCAGGTGACGGAAGATCAAGCACGGGGAATCACTGCAGCGGTTATTGACTGGATTGATGAAAACCAAAATCCAGTCGGCTTTGATGGTTGCGAAGATGATGCCTACTATAGTTTACCTGAGCGAGTTGGGCATCGGGCATCGAATAAACCGTTTACATCGGTCACCGAGTTGAGGCTAATTTGTAACATGCCTGTCGTACTCTATGAGCGTATCCGTTATGACCTCTCAGTTTGGCCAGCGCAGGGCACGACTATGCTGATTAACGTCAATACGGCGAGTGAACCTCTACTGCGTAGTATCTTTGTTTACAGTAATGATTATCAGCGGCTCAGTACCCAGATTGATGGTAAAAAGAATTTTCAGCCACCACCGCCATTAACGATTGATGACGTCAAATCGGTTGTTGAAGCACAAGCCGGTGGTTTTATTGATTTTGCTGCTGCAGAAAGTGCCGGTAATGGTATTCGTTTATGGCCTAATGGGGCAAATAGTACACAGGCTCCGTTGGCGCTGTATTCTGACTTTTTTATTCTCGAAAGCGTTGTACAGCTGCAAGACCTGACACAGACCATGTCCAGTGTAATTTCGCGAGAGAATGGTACTATTAAAGTGCTTGTGCGCAGCACCGGTGGATTATAAAACTCAGGCCATGACCTGAGCCGAAACACAGAAGATAACGATGAACGTTTTTATACGGCCACACGACGATCACTATCGCTGGTTCGCGACCTCCAAGGAGGCGGTTGCGGCTGAGCGCTTTGAGGGCTCTCTGGAAGCGCTGGTTGATTACTATCAACAGCATGAAGGTGTTAAAGCTTGGGTATTGGTTGTACCCGGTTTGGATCTCGCCTGTCGAACGATTACGTTTTCGGCCAAAGAGAAAAAGCACATTCTGAAAGCCATTCCATTCATGTTGGAAGAAACGCTGCTGACCGAAGCAGACGATTTGCATTTGGTTAGTAATAAAAATGCAGAGCACCCTGAGAGCGCCGTCGATGTCGTTGCCGTGGATCAACAACTACTGGCGGATATGCTAGCGCTGTTCAGTGAAAACGGTATCAAGCCGACCCACTGTATCGCTGAACCCAAGTTGGTACCTGCACGTGATTGTGAATGGCAATTGTTCTATACCGATAATGAATTTGTAGTGCAGACAGACGATCAATGTCTATCTATTGATGGCCCCAACCTCGGTCTAACACTGGAGTTGATGACTGAAGGTTATTCTGAACTACCGGCTTCGATTGGGTTGGTGGTTGATGCATCTGAATCCAGTGAGGCGCAAGCATTCGTACCTGATACCTTGCAACATTTGGTTCAGCTAAATAGCAATGACTACCCGATGATGTTGCAAGCCGGGTTTGAGACGGCACAGAAGAAATGGAACCTATTGCATGGGCCATTTGCCTATGTGCAAGAATGGATGATGTATGTTCAACCGTGGCGCTGGGTGCTGATTGCCCTGTTTGTTGCCATGATTGCAGACTACACATTGAAAAGTTTTGAGCTGTCTCGCTTAGAATCAGAGTATCAGGTAAATCGTGAACAAATGGATCAATTATTCCGTAAGGTGATTCCCCGCGGCGCGATCGTTGATCATCGCAAGCAACTTGAGCGAAAGCTAAAAACTGCTGCCGGTGCAGGAAGTGGCGCTGGCTTTATTGAATCGATGGAAAAAGTCGGCCGGGTTATGGCTGAGTACAATGTGCATAGTTTTAATGCCTTGAATTACGATAATCGTAAGAGTGAGATTCGTATTGATCTATTGGTCAAAGATTACGACACCCTTCAATCAGTAATGAACGGTATCAAATCCGCGGGGCTGAGCCCGGAAATTCAAAACAGTAATGCGCAGGGTGAGCTACTGCGTGCACGTTTGCGGATTACAGGATAAACGATGAAAGCCTGGTTTAATGCGCTCGAAAAGCGCGAACAGATTATTTTGATTGGCGGTACGATCGCTGCGATCGCAACGCTGATATTTTATTTCTATGCGGAGTTAGGGGATGAAACACGCCTCTATCAATCCCGAACTAAAGCATCTTCTGAAACCTTGAGCTGGATGGAAAGCGCGGTACAAACCATTCAAAAGTCTGGCGGTGCCGGTGCAGGCAATGCAACGTTCGCCAACCGATCGATGTCTCAACTATCGCAGATGGCAGCTGATCGCTCGAACTTGAGAGTGACACGTTTTCAGCCGAACGGTAATGATGAAGCCCAGGTGTGGTTCGATCGGGTCGCCTTTAATAGCGTGTTAGACTTCTTGGCACGGTTGGAATTGGATTACGGTGTGACGGTTGAAACCGCCGCAATCAACTCTGCAAATTCGCCGGGCGTTGTAAATGCCCGTATTAAGTTTTCGAGATAAGCATGTCCAAAAAGTCCATCTTCTTATACACGCTGGGCGGTATATTGCTGTTTCTGGTTATTGTTATTCGCAACATGCCTGCCGTGTTTGTGCTGGGTCATGCCGCTAAGGCAACCGGCGCTTTTTCATCCTACAACACTACGGGAACCATATGGCAAGGCGAGAGCCGATTGATCGTCAATGCGGGTCGAAACCGTGTTGATCTAGGGGCAGTTCAATGGAATATTACCGGCTGGTCTCTGTTGATCGGGCAGCTCGATCTGACGTTAAATGCTGACCAACCTTCTCAGCGGTTGTCAGGCGATTTTAATTTGAACCTACTTAACCAGCATCTAACGGCTTCCGGTGTGGAGGGTGGATTTGATTTGGCTTTGGTTCAGCAGTTTGTCGCAATACCCGGAAAGATATCCGGTATGGTGGATATCAATATCCCTAACTTGAGCGCCAGTATACCGGCACAGCAGTTAACGGATCTTCAGGGCAATGTTGTGGNTAAAGATCTCGCCGTTAACTTTGCGGGCCCGGTAGAGTTGGGAACCTTCGGCGCAAAATTAAGTTTGGCTGACAACGCAGATAGCGAAGAAATGATTGTTGTTGCAGACCTCAGTGATATTGATGCAACGATTGCTCTTAATGGCCGCGCCGATGCGCTGGCATCGAATCAATCTTACTATCTTGATGTAAACATTGAGCCAAAAGCTAATGCCAACAAAATGCTGGTCAATACGCTTAAACAGTTTTACCGACCTCAGTCTGATGGCTCCTACAATGTGAAATTTGGTAAACCGCTTCGTTAATCGGCGCGGTTTTTTCTTCGATCTATCTTCTGTGTGATCCTTCCTTGCTATCCTTCTAGTACTTTATTTCAGCAGGTAACGCTATGTATGCCGCCTGCGTTCGTTTCCGCTTGTCGGTTGTGTTTAACCGCGCTTCTGAT
Organism: BD1-7 clade bacterium; assembly: GCA_902705835.1. Classification (NCBI taxonomy): domain Bacteria; kingdom Pseudomonadati; phylum Pseudomonadota; class Gammaproteobacteria; order Cellvibrionales; family Spongiibacteraceae; species BD1-7 clade bacterium. The sequence goes on along the minus strand of CACSIN010000012.1, from coordinate 394,339 downwards.
GCTGTTTCCTCCGACAGGATGGAAGTTGCCTCTTGTCCTTATCTGAAGGCTGAGACGATATCGACTCGCTACAATAGCTAAAATTCAGGTATTAGCCTGGCTGTTACGCATTTTCGACGCGTAAATGGCGTTTGCGTTGATTGGGAATTAGAACGCAGACTTTCAACAATGCCGATGGAGCATGGGCGAGATTATAATGAGGATTACTGGGTGAAACGTCTTATCCATGCCACAGATTTTTGTTTGCGATACCGAGTCGCTGCTAGTGTTAATACCATGTCCTATTTATCAACGCGTTTAGGCTGATTAGGTCAAGGATGCGCGCGTGAAATCATTATTAAAAAAATGGCTGGTTTATCTTTTTTATTTGGCGATGTTGATCGCCACTATCGTTCTGCTAACCAGTGAAGATGGTGTTGCGACTGCTGCTCTAGAGGCCAACGATCTTGTTGCGCCGATATATATCGTTTCAGATATTACTCCCCAACTGCCGATTGGTATTAACAACGTTTGACCTTCTCTGTGTTTCTTGACGCTGGGCTATCATCCTGTTGATAATCTTCAACAGTGTTTAGCCGTAGGTATTAATCGATACCAGAAAAGATAATCTGGCATCGATTTAGCTGTTAGAAGGTGCTCGGCTGTTGCTGCTCTGCGATGTTCAGTTTGATGTTCATGTGTCCACCTTCCTCGGTGGTAAAATCGACCATATCTATTGTCATGATTTCGCCGTCCGGACCCGATAAATCCGGCAGTGGTAGAGGTATCGTTTGATCGGTAAATATCGGTAATATCATACGCACGACGATATCCAGCAGCTGACGCATTAATGGCGATTCTGTATCGCCATCACCGAGCCTTACCGATATCACATCGAGCTCCGGTGCATTGAGTTTAAGAAAGATCTGATTGTCCTCAGCGAACATATCGACGCTAGCCGCAAGATCAACGTCGAGCCCTAACATCGGCGCCCATGTCTCGCCACTTCGTCTATCAAGGTAGAGCTGTGCCTTGCGCCAACTGATTCCCGGTTGGCTGTTATCATCTTCTGACGTTGTTACTGTGAGGTTGGCGGGGCCATTGGGTACCAAGCGAATCCGCAATGTGCCATTCATGTTGTCGGTAGCTTTAGGCCCAAAAAAGAGTTGCCCGTCGACGACCGAAATATGCATGAGCCCAGTGTTATAAAGTGTGAGTAATGCCTGGTTGATGAAGTTGCTATTCAGGGTTATTTCGAGATTATCGCCGTCTTGAGTCGGCGCAGGCGCGGGCAAGTTTTGAGGTGTATAACTAGAGCCAAGCACTGGCGGAATATCTTCAGGGGTAAATCCCGCATCGATGAGTGATTGAATGTCGGTTGCCATAATGCCCAAGTAGTTCATGTGCATTGCAGGCTCTTGTATGGGGTTGTCGGGNTGGGATTGAGTAAAAACCTGAAATGCCTCTGGCTGCAGAGAGAACTTGGTGCCGTTGTCGATACTGGTGAACACCAACGGCAGAGAAAATCCATGCAGTGCATTGTTTAAGGTGGCTTGAACGAGTGGAGGAAGAATCAACTCGATAATCGGTGTTAGCCATCCGATCGGAATCCCGAGTGGGTTACGCACACTACTGAGACCGCTGAAGCTGAATTTTACCTTGTTGACGTTTGTTTCAAGTGCTCCATCGGTAATTGCGACACCCACAGGGCCCTTCATCAGGGTTTCCTTCATACGCAGGGTTGCATAGCGTTTTCCGTCTGGGGCGGGGNCGTTGGCGTACATCAAACTCAGTAAGCCATCATTGTCTTTTTCGCTGCACTTTATACCTTTGGTAAACCAGTAGTTAAGGCCGTCGTGCCACTCTGAATAAAGCTCATGTTTGCATTCGCTCACTAATGCGCGAAGGCTGACTTGCATGCCGTAGTCACGCAATGGGTCTTCGCCTGACTCGCGAATGGCAAGATCCATCTGCAGTGTTTCTGTTTCGGAATCATTGATGCGTAGTTCATGAAACCGAGATTGATCGAGTACTAAATCGCCGAGGTAGAGCAAGGTTGTACTGCCCTCTACGCCATCGAACTGGCAGTTCTCTTTCCAATTAATAGGAATGATCAAGCCACCGGCTTTTTTCGGTTCACACGTCACGTTGGTTGAGGCAGATTCCTCACCATCACCAATGAAGCGTATGGAGAAGTTTTTGAGGATGTCGCTGTAGAAGGGAGAATCTGGGTCATTACCATTGAGATGCAAGCCACTGAGAACATCGTTTAATACTGGTCGCAGTGACTCCATGGCGGATGTTCCCATGCGCAGCTTGAAGATAGGATTAAGGGCATTGCCATTGGCGAGTATCTGAAACTCAGACACGTTGTCGAAGGTATCTTTGGCTTCAAAGGTAAAAATACCGCCGTGATTGATATCGACTTGAAAGTGGTTGTTTTCATCGATCTCAGCCAGTTGATCATCTACTAACTCACCGATGGCAGATACCGGAAAGCCTTCATCATCGTAATCCTGAAAGGGCGCACGTGTATTCGCTCTGAATTCATTGGTTTTGACACGGAGGTAATCCATTTCTGATAAATTGCGAATCTCGCCTTTGATGGTTTTTCGTTCGCCAGCTTCATCATGGCAACGTTCGCCGTTGCAAAGTACGTTGGTTATGATGACGATCGGGGCTGTTGTGTCTTGAATAAAGGATTGGCTACTTTTGCCAAACGCATGGCGTGCTTCGAGGGTATTTTTGCCTTCGACCATCAAATCTTTGTAAGCCGATAAGTCGCCCGTTGCCTGGTTTTCACCGATGGCGAAATCACTCGTTACATCATGCACATTATTGAGCATGATTTTCAGGTCTGGTGGTCGCTGGTCGTAGTCGAGTGTGGCTTGGTCGTTGTCGATGCTGATGTTAATGGGATAATCGTAGCGTTGGCTGTCTTGTTGGCACGATGCCATAGCCATTAGTGCCAATGCGATGCCAATCCAACAGACGTATTGCCCCGGTTTCAGATGGCTAAAGCCCTCACTACGGCGAAAAGTACCGCGAAATTGACCCCGTTTGAACATCATAATCCATCACCTGACGACCTTTGCGGTCGATTTCTGTAGTCAGACTCGGTTAGTCATTCCCCCGTTGATCAAGTTTCTTGGTGTAGAATGGTCGGTTTGAAGTGCCGGTTGTCTGGCGGTTTTTTATACAGTTTTGACGGGCTAGTGTGGTGATGGCTTATGCAATTGGCACCGGGCTTGGCCGCTGATGACTTTTTCGTAGGGTGTCATCACTTGGCATCAAGGGAGACTTAGTTTGCTGACTCATATTCTTTCGACGATTAGCCCAATCGCGCTGATTGCGCTGCTGGGTTACGTCTGGAGTTACAACAATCTTAGTTACGACGGGCGGTTTATCTCTCAGTTGGTGATGAATATCGCCAGCCCGTGTCTGATACTGGTAACGTTGCTGCGTGTTGAGCTGGCACCGGAGCATTTGTGGCGGTTGTCGCTGGTCACCTTATCGGGGCTGGCGGTGATGCTGCTGTTGAATACCGCGATACTGCGCATCAAGGGTTGGCCTATTCGCAGTTATCTATCGGCGCTGACCTTTGCCAACACCGGTAATATGGGTATCCCGATTGCCATGTTTGCGTTTGGTGAATACGCCTTAGCGTTGGCCCTCGTGGTTTTTATGGTGACATCACTGGTGCATTTTACCTTAGGGGTCGCTGTTGTCGGCGGCCATCATCCGTTTAAGGCACTGTTTCAATCGCCGGTTTTTTATGCAGCGACGCTGTCTGTGGTGATGCTGGTGAACCAATGGCAATTGCCCAAGGGGTTGTTTAATGCCATTGAATTGCTCGGTAACTTGGCGATTCCGCTGATGCTTTTTTCGCTCGGGGTATCGCTGCAGAGTATTCGTATTCATGCCATGGGCCGCAGTGTCGCGTTGGCGTTGGTGCGTCTTGTTGTTGGGGCGGGTACCGGTTTTTTCGTGAGTTGGGTTTTTGATTTGAGCGGCTTGGAAGCTGGTGTTGTGATATTGCTGTTTTCCATGCCATCGGCCGTATTCAATTATCTGCTGGCCGTTAATTACCGTCGTCAGCCTGAAGATGTGGCGGGCGTTGTTGTGATCTCAACCTTGTTATCATTGGTGACTTTGCCGGCTTTGCTTTGGGTGTTATTGGAGAGGAGTTAACGATGTCTCATGACGCTGTGATATTGGATTATGCTAGCTTGGCACCGGATGACCTGAATCTTAAGGCCTTTTGGGCATTGCCGTTTACTTGGCAAACCTTCGATCATACGGATGACGAAGATATCGCCGAGCGTGTTCGAGACAAGTCGTTGGTGCTAGCTAATAAAGTCCCTTTGGGTGCCGACGTACTCAAAGCCAACCCGCAGTTGAAGTTAATCATTATTATGGCGACGGGCACGAACAATGTTGATCTTGAAGCTGCACGTGCGTGTGGTATCAAAGTGTGCAACATCGTCGATTATTCCACGGAATCTGTCGTTCAGCATACCATCAGCCTGATGCTGGCGTTGCAAACACGCCTGATTGACTATGCCGGAGCCGTGCGCGAAGGGCAGTGGCAAGGTAGCCCGTTTTTTGGTCTGCTGGATTTTCCGATTCAGGAAGTAGCCGGGCAAACCTTAGGTATTATCGGCTTGGGGAATATTGGTTGCCGAGTACGAGATGTATCAAAAGCTTTAGGAATGAATGTTGTTGTGGCCCAAAGCGTTGTGCCAGGAGTAGCGGCTCAACCAGGTCGTTTGCCATTGGAGCAATTGCTGGCCCAGAGCGATGTTGTGAGTGTTCATAGCCCACTGTCGTCCTATACCGAGGGGTTGTTGGATGCTGACAAACTGGCATTAATGAAACCTTCAGCCATTTTGTTGAACGTAGGGCGTGGCGGCATCATTGATGAACGTGCTCTAGCGGATGCCTTGCGTAGGAAGCAACTGCGTGGTGCTGGCATTGATGTACTCGCGATCGAACCGCCAGCACAGGGCAATCCGTTGTTTGACGAGCTGTTGGAGAACCTGATTGTGACGCCACATTCTGCCTGGGGCAGTCAGCAATCGCGGCAGAACTTGATCAATCAGATGGTGCAAATACTCAGCGCCTGGGGTCAGGAAGATTTGCTGAATCGGGTTGTTTAATGGTACAACTGCGCGCCTTTGACTTTGTGTAACAATTCTTTTCGGCCTAGGTACATTAGGCCGAGTCTCGATATTTTCCGGATGCTTGGTTATGACATTACCTGAAGACGCGCATGAACAGTTAGTTGATCAATTAACGGAGCAGCTGATTCACCTGCAAACTCAAGCAACCTACCAGGAAGACACGATTCAGACGCTTAATGATATGGTTGCCAAGCAGCAGCAGGATATTATGGATATCCAGAAAAAAATGGATAACCTAGTTGAAGAGCTCAAACTGGTATTACAAAGTGCCGACTCTAGCAGCATTAATACCGGGTTTGAGAAACCACCGCATTACTGATCACTACGATTGAGTAACTGGTGATTATTGCTAGCCGGTAAAGACATCATCGGTCGGATACTGTACGGCGGTGCGTATCGGTGTTGTTAGAAGGTAGGCGAGTGTTAAGGGGCCAAGACGCCCGATAAACATGATAACGCAGACCGTTATTTTACCAAATTCTGTTAAGTTTGGTGTTAGGCCTGTCGAAAAGCCGACAGTAGAAAATGCCGAGATCGTTTCGAACATGACGATGGCAAAGTCGGCTTCTTCGGTGATCATCAGAAACAACATAGCTAGCGTGAGCGTAAAGCAGCTGACCACAATCACAGTAAAAGCGCGAAGCACCGTCCAACTCGAAATATTGCGCTTGAAGGCGTGAAACTTATCCTCCCCGACCAGAAAGCTGCGTGTCGCAATCAAGGCAACGGCAAATGTGCTCACTTTAATGCCTCCCCCCGTTGAGGTGCTGCCTGCGCCGATAAACATCAATACCATCATCAGTAGCAGTGAACCGTGATGCAAGCTGGTGATCGGCACGGTATTAAACCCAGCGGTTCTGGCCGATGCGGCCTGAAAAAAAGCGTTTAAAAGCTGGGTGCTCAAATCCATATGGGCTAGCGTGCCAGCTCGATCGCTTTCGATAATGAGAATACCCATGGTGCCGAACAACAGGAGGAAGGCGGNGGTACTCAAGGTGATCTTGGTATGCAACTGCAGCGGGCGTTTTTCTTTGTGGGTAAACACGTCGAGAATGACCGTGTAGCCGATACCACCGACGATAAACAGAGCAGCGATGGTTAAGGGTATTAGCGGGGTATGTTGAAAGTCTGCCAATGAGTTATCGAACAAGGCAAAACCGGCATTGTTGAAAGCAGATACCGAATGAAAAATGCTGTAGTAAAGACCGTTTTTCCAGCCGTGTTGCGGTACAAACTCGATGGCCATAATTGCTGCGCCAACCAATTCGAAGGCGAAGGCGAATAACAAGATCGCTTTGATCAGTTTGGTAATTTGTGTGGTTTGATTCTGATTAAGCTCTTCTTGTAATAGGTTGCGTTGTGTCAATCCGATTCGACGGCCGAACGCGAGCAATATCAGCATCGATAGCGTTACTTTTCCGAGACCACCAATTTGAATCATTAGCAGGATGAAAAGCTCGCCCCAGATGGTGAAATGGCGGGCAGTATCCACAGTTGTTAGACCGGTTACTGTTAATGCAGATGTTGCTGTGAAGAGGGCGTCAGTAAAACTGAGTGGCGATGTTGTAACGCCGGGAATCATCAGCACTAAACTGGCCGGCAGCAGAATCAAAACGAATGAAATTAACAGCAACCGCGGTGGGTTGAAGAAGTCCTTGCGATTACTCTTAGGGCTGTTTGCTGATGGAGCAATGCGTTTGACGGCCATAGCGATATTCCGTGTCCGTGCACAAGGGCCTGATCAGAGTTTGGTTAGCGCCGAGTATAGGTCGCGATTATTTCCGGAGAGCACCAGTAGGTCGCCTTGTTTCAGGCAAAAATCATTTTCCATCCGGGTGATGAGTTCGGCATCGCGTTTTGTCGCCAAAACACTGACTTTGTATTTGCCCTTGAATACCTGCGTGTTAAACGGTTTGCCGTCGAGTTTTGGATCGACTTCAACTTCAATGATGCTGAGATTGTCGCCCAGATCGAGAAAATCAAAGAGGCGATTCGTGAGAATATACCGCGAGAATCGTGCCCCCATCGATGATTCGGGGTTAATTACATGGCTTGCACCGACTTTTCGCAGTACACGTTCGTGGTAATCGTCACGACACTTTGCCCAGATTTTCTCAATACCCGCTTCGGCGAGGCTCAAGGTTGTCAAAATGCTGCTTTTCATGTCACCGCCGATGGCGACAAACACACAGTCATAGTTGCGCAGATCGAGCTCATCAATGGCTTGCCGATCTGTCGTATCCGCGATGGCAGCTTGTGTCACATCATTGGCTAATCGCTGCACGGCAGGCTCATTGATATCGATAGCCAGCACATCGGCACCTTGCGCGATTAGTTCGCGACACAGGCTTTCGCCGAAGCGACCCAAGCCGATCACTGCTATCTGCTTTGCCATGTATCAGTTTCCTTGCGAGGATGTTTGCTTGTCTGCTTCCAGTGTAGACGCTGAGTGCGATGGGCTGCGGGTATTGGTTTGCATGTCTTGCCGTCTTCTTTCTAGCAGAGCGTTGAGCAGGNTGTCTTGGAAATTGATATTGCCTGTCAAGCTGCCGTGTTCGTTGCATAGAAAAAAGGCGTATTTGAGGGGGAAGAAACTGTATTCATGACGCTCAACAATGGGGTTGAGATAATCTCGGGCCAGTAGTGAGGGCTTGGTGACGGCGCCATCACCTGGCTCATACATGAGTCGATCGTAGTGGATACCCTTAATCGGGTGTTTGATATCGTCGGGGTTGACCCGTAAGACAGATTCGCCATCGATTTCTTCGATTAAAATACGTGCCGGAGNCGGGACGCAATTCCCGCCGAAGGCAATAATATCGTAGCGAGTGTTGGGTACTTTCACGGTGAGTGACCAAACAAACCGACGTGCACGCTCCAGAGAGTGGCGGAAAAATTCGGCCAATAGTGCGTAATAGGCTTCACCTTCTGCAGGAGTTGCTGCTTTTTGTATGATTCGCGTGCGCACTTTGGGATTAAAAATCCCCCATTCAAATCGGCGCCAGATGTTAATGTCGAATAGATCCCGATCCAGAGGTTTGCCTTGAATGTTAATGATCCAATCGTTAATCGGGTGCGGCAGCAGTTGATAGAGACTTGGAAATGTTGTCAGCACTTCAGGCGGCACATCGCCAAACCCGACGGAAGCCCCGTTGATTAGTCGCAACATGGCGGAAACCGAACCTAAGTTGGGTGTACCGAGCTGAATTACACGCCGAATTTTATCCGTGCCGGCTTGGGTAACGGGGAAGGCGTTGTCATCGAGAACGTCGACGGTGCCATAGCGCAGATAATAGCGTGCGATTAACCCGCCCATGCTGTGCGCGATAATATCGACCTTAAGGTTAGGGTCTTTGTAGTCTTCACGAATTTGTTCGATCAATGCGTCGAGTGCTTTGACGGTGTCTATGTTGTCGTAACGCCAATCGTAGGCAAGTGTATAGTAGCGACGTTGGGGCTGGGTCAAAGGCTCCCCTGGCGTGGTTGGCTGGAATTGGCCGATACTTTCCAACACATCAAACAGTGATCCGTAAATTTCAAATCCGAGCACGGAATGAGGCAGGCCGGAAGCATGGTATGGGCTTGGTAGCGGCGATAGGGTGTCTGGGTCGATGTCCAGTGCCAGATATTGGTAATTACTGAACAGGGTCTCCCAGTTGGAGCCGAACCAGATGTTTTTTCCTTGAGCATTAGCGAGCTCTGAGGCCATGATGCCGGGAATAACAATAACGGGAGGTTGGGTATAATGGCCATTGATTTCTTGTGTCATCGGCCATTGGTGGGTCTGATACAACGCGGTTAAATCCGGGTCATCACTTTCACAAGCGCACAACAGGATACATGTAATCCAGCCGAGCAGCCGATGTCTTTTTCGACGCTTGTCGTTCAATACCCCGATCTCCATTTTTTATGCAAACAACACATCTTCCTAATATAGCAATCAGGCGCTGGGAGAGATCACGAGAATGAATAAAAACTGTCACAAAAGCGTTTGTGGTGATTGAGTTGGATGCAATAACCGGCGAATCTTTGAACGCAGGGCGGAAACAAAAAAGGCAGCTTGCGCTGCCTTTGGGATAGGATTGCCACACCGAGTTAGCGTGGCGACGGAATTACTGGCTGATCACATCAACGTCGTCAGCCTGCAACCCCTTATCAGAGCTGATTACGGCAAAAGTCACGTCTTGTCCGTCATACAGACGGCGACGGCCTTCGCCGCGGATAGAACGGTAGTGAACAAAGATATCCTCACCGTTATCACGAGTAATGAAACCAAACCCTTTGCTGACGTTGAACCACTTGACGGAACCTTGCTCGCGGTCTTCGTCATTGTCGTTGCTGTTGTCGGCTGGCGGCGAATAACTGTCGGTTTCGTCATTCTGTGCTTGCGGGCTGATTAGATTACCCAGCAGTACCGTCGCTAACGTTGCTAAAACGAAAGCTGAGATAGAAATAATAGTGAAGTTAGGAATTGTCGCGCGGGCTTCGCCCATTTGCATCACAAACAGTCCGCTGAAGGCGAGTGCCACCACGACCGCGATAACCAAACGAATAATCATGTTATTTGATCCTGATTTTTGTAGATAATGACAAATAAAAAGTGTGCTAAAAATCGCACAACACCCGACATTATTAAAAGAATACGTCGATTTGGCAAGCTTATGGCGACAATATCTGTACCTTTGTCGCTAACAGTTATGGGCCAAAGAAGAAGTAAGTGCAAACTATAGCAGCTGCAACACCGGCAAAATCAGCAATCAAGCCGCAGATTACCGCATGGCGACCAAAACGAATACCCACACTGCCGAAATAGACTGCGAGTACGTAGAAGGTGGTTTCGGTAGAGCCTTGCATGATGGATGTCATGCGTCCGATGAATGAATCGACGCCGTAATTGTTAAAACTCTCCAGCATCATAGCGCGTGCGCCGCTGCCGCTGAATGGCTTAATCATGGCTGTGGGTAAGCTGCTGACCCAACGGGTATCCGCGTGTGCCGGTGCCAGCAAGCTGGCGATCGCCTGAATAAACAAATCAAGCACGCCGCTGGCGCGTAATGTGGCAATAGCCACTAGCATGGCAACCAAGTAAGGAATCAACTGGATAGCGGTCTCAAATCCCTGTTTTGCGCCGTCGATGAACAAATCATACACGTTCAAGCGTCGGTACATGCCCATACCCAGCACTAACGTGATAAAACTGAACAGTGTTACGTTGGCAACAAGGCTGGATAGCTCGGTAAGGTTATTGCTCTGGTGAACCAGATAGCTCATGACCAGGCTCATAAAGACGGCAAAACCGCCTAGGTAGGCCAGAATAACCGGGTGATAGAGTTTAATACGCTGAAATGCACTGACCGCCAGTAAACCCGCAAGCGTTGAGCAACTCGTGGCGATTAGAATGGGTAAAAACACATCTGTGGCAGATTGCGCACCGGCTTGTGCCCGATACATAAAGATAGTGATGGGCAGCAAGGTAACGGATGATGTATTTAATACCAGAAACAGAATTTGGGCATTGGTGGCGACGCTTTTATCCGGGTTCAACGTTTGCAGCGATTGCATGGCTTTGATACCCAGAGGCGTTGCTGCATTGTCGAGACCGAGCACATTGGCAGCCAAGTTCATGGTAATCGCGGATTGAGCGGGGTGTTTTTTCGGCACACCGGGCATTAAATGCGTCAGTAGCGGGCCCATGACACGAGACATCGCACCCATAATCGGTGTTTTTTCGATAATTCGGAACAGCCCCAGCCAAAAACACATGATGCCAACTAGGCCAATGGCGATATTGACGGAGGTTTCTGCCATATCAAAAATTGCTTTCATGACATCGCTGAAAACATCTGCGTTGCCGAGAAACAACCATTGGTAGAGGCAAGCGACAAAGCTAACAGCAAAAAATGCAAACCAGAGCAGGTTAAGCATCAGGTGGATCCCATTTTTTATTAAGTGATCACTCTACTGTAAACCGGAGCGATTACAAATGCTTCAGACAGGCTGTCGAATCGATTTTTTTTCGGTACTTTTCCGATACAATGAACTTCCCCGCAACGATGTGTCCAAATTGGCTTTGTTGTGTTTTTTGACCCCGTGCCATTGTTGCAAACACACCAGTGCCTTAAGAACAAAAGTACACATAAGCCACCATCTGGAACACGTCTACACACGTTGTAAAAGAGCTATAAATCATGCGAAAAATAATCAGTCTGCTCGCTATCACCCCGTTTTTGCTGAGTGCCTGCCAATCCGGAGACGGCGACGCCGCTACCGAAGCCGCAGCGCAGCCAGCAATGCCGCCCGCCGTCGTTACTGTGCAGCAGCCAGAAGCCGGACAATGGCAGGAGGATATTTCGATTGTTGGGTCATTAATGGCAAACCGTTCTGCGCAGATCAGTGCGGAAATCGCCGGGCTGCTCGAAAATATGCATGTGGACGATGGACAGGCAGTACGGGCGGGTCAAAGATTATTTACGTTGAATTCGGCAACCCTAGATGCCGAGATGAAACGTGCGCATGCGCTGGTTCAGTTGCGTAGTGAAGAAATCAAGCGTACCCAGTCGTTGTTCGAGCGCAATGTTGCCAGTCAATACGATGTGGATAAGGCTGTCGCGGAATTGGCGACGGCTGAAGCCGATGAAGAATATGCTCGTGCTCAGTTGGCCAAAGCAACCATTACCGCGCCGTTTGAAGGTAATGTCGGCATTCGAAAGGTGAACCCAGGAAACTATGTCAAAGAAGGTGAAGGACTGATTGAGCTGGTGCAGCTGGATCCGGTGTTGCTGGATTTTCACCTACCTGAGACGGCGTTATCCGTCGTTGGCGTTAACCAGGATATCAACGTAGAAATCCCGGCGTTAAACCGGCAGGTTACGGCGAAGGTCATGGCGATTGAACCTGCGGTTACTGCAGCAACACGCAGTCTATTAGTGCGTGCACGTATCGATAACCAAAACAGTGATTTGCGCCCAGGGTTGTTTGCCCGCATACATTTACCGTTGGCGGCTCCGCTGCCGGTTTTGTGGGTGCCGGAGTCTGCCGTTTTTTACCAAGGCGGAAAATCTTGGGTAATGCTTAATAACGAGGGAACGGCGCAACGCATTCCGGTTGAACTCGCAGGTTTTCACGGCGGCAGGGTAGCGATTCAGCATGGTTTGGATGCTGGCGCGCCTGTGGTTATTGCAGGTCATCATAAAGCTCCTTTTGATGGCATGCCTTTGATGGTAGCGCCACCGCCGGCTGTTGAATCAGATACATCATCAACAACCGCTCAGCCGACAGCTAACTGACGCACACTGAGGCTGATATGAAATCACTACGACTTTTTATTGAAAGGCCCGTATTTGCCACGGTTGTTAATATCTTGGTAATTCTCGTTGGCGCGGTTGCATTCACGAAACTGGCGATTCGTGAATATCCTAATATTGATGTACCTGTGGTAAGTGTGACGACCGCTTACTCGGGTGCGTCTGCGTATATCATGGAATCTCAAGTCACTGATGTATTGGAGGAATCGCTCTCCGGTATCGATGGTATCGACTTTATTAGTTCGAAGAGTAAAGAAGGCGTCAGTGAAATATCCGTGCACTTCATTTTGAGTCGCCATGCGGATGCAGCAGCCTCGGATGTGCGCGACAGAGTCGCGCGTGTTCGAACGTTATTGCCTGATGAAATCAAAGAGCCTGTGATTGCCAAAGTCGAAGCGGATGCAACGCCGTTTATGTATTTGGCCATTACCTCAAAAACCCTCAAGCCTGCGGATCTCAACGAGTATGTCGAGAAGAATGTCAAAGATGTATTACAGACTATCCCCGGAGTTGCGGAGATTCGCATATTGGGTGAACGTCGCCATGCCATGCGCGTATGGCTCAAAAAAGATCGGATGGCGGCCTTCAATGTCACGGTATCGGATATCGAAAATGCGATACGTGAGCAGAACATTGAGTTGCCAGCAGGCTTGATTGAAAGTACCGACCGTGAGTTTTCTGTGTACCCCAAAACTGCGCTGCTGACGGAGCCGGACTTCCGCAATATTATTGTGCGTGCGGATGACTATCAGGTGCTTTTGTCGGATGTTGCCAACGTTGTACTCGGTGTTGAGGACGATCGCAGCTTTGTGCGGTACAACGGTGAAACTGCTATTGGTATCGGTGTTGTTAAGCAGGCTACGGCCAACCCGTTGACGGTGGCTCGTGAAGTCCACTCTCGAGTGGATAAAATCAAAGAGAAATTGCCGGCGGGAATGGCGATTGCGGTTCCCCATGATAGCAGTGTGTTTATCGAAGGCTCGATTGATGCCGTCTGGTCGACGCTGGTTGAAGCTTTTGTACTCGTGCTGCTGGTTATCTTCCTGTTTTTGCAATCCGCGCGCGCAACGTTTATTCCCATGGCGGCGATTCCGGTTTCGTTAATCGGTGCGTTTATTTTCATGCTAGGTATGGGGTTCACCATCAACACGCTGACTTTGCTAGCACTGGTGTTGGCAATCGGGTTGGTGGTTGATGATGCCATCGTTATGCTTGAAAACATCTATCGCCACCTTGAACAGGGTAAAACGCCATTTCAAGCTTCGGTTGACGGCGCGCAGGAGATCGGATTTCCGGTGGTTGCCATGACACTCACTCTAGCGGCTGTTTTTGCGCCGGTTGCTTTCAGTGAAGGCCGCACTGGCAAGTTGTTTGTGGAATTTGCGCTGACGTTAACCGGTGCGGTTTTGGTATCCGGGTTTGTGGCGCTAACCTTGTCGCCCATGTTGTGTTCGCAGTTTCTGAAACCCGTTAAAGCCGGTACTCATCCGCAGGGTATTCGCTGGCTTGCCGGGTTTGATCGTCTGGTTGATGGCTCACGAAATATCTATCTCAAGTTGCTGAATCCGCTACTTACCCACCGATGGATTGGTTGGTTGTTGTTGCTCGTCTGTTTACTGGTTTCTTTGAGTTTAATGCCACTCGGGCTGTTTAAAAACCCAGTGATTCAACCGTTAGCGGATGAACTTTCACCGGTTGAAGATCGAGGTTACTTCTTCACGATTGCGATTGCTCCGGAAGGCTCGACACCAGATTTTGTTAGCCGTGCCATGCGTGGTAAAGAGCAGGTTTATGAGAATATTGATGAGGTGCGCGGTTACTTTGTGGTGGCCGGATATCCGGATTCAACGCAGGGTATCTCGTTTGTACCGTTGACGCCCTATGGTGAGCGTCAACGTCATTCTACCGAAGTCGCGATGGACGCCATGAAGGGTTTCTTCATGATCCCGGATATCATGGCATTTGCCATGCCACCGCAGTCGCTTGGTTCAGGTTCATCGACCCCGATTTCTGTGATGCTGCAAACCAGTGGTGACTATGAATCCTTGATGGACATTGGTAACCAGTTAGTTGCACGTATGCAGCAGAACCCGGGCATGAATCAGGTTCGTCTCGATCTTCGTATCAATAAACCGGAATTACAGGTCACAATAGATCGTCAGAAAGCCGCAGATCTTGGCATTCCCATACAAGAGATTTCACGCACTCTGGAAACCATGCTGGGCAGCCGTGAAGTGACACGTTTCAAAGATGGTAACGAGCAGTATCAGGTGATTGTGCAAATGTCTGACGCACAGAGAAATGAACCTTCACATCTGAAGGATATTTATCTACGTACTGATACTGATCAAATGGTGGCTCTCACTAACTTGATCAATATCGAACAAACCACCACAGCGAATGCGTTACCGCACTTTAATAAATATCGTGCTGCACAGATCACCGCCGGTGTTAACCCCGGATATAGTCTCGGGCAGGCTGTTGAGTTTATGGAAACCGAATTGGCTGAGATTAGTCCGGAAACCAATTTAGGCTTCATGGATACAACACGGGAATATCTGCAATCGGGCGATACGTTGGTCTTCGCGATGATGCTGGCGCTGGTGTTTATCTATTTGGTATTGGCGGCGCAGTTTGAGAGCTTTACCGATCCGTTTATTATTTTGACGTCGGTTCTTCCTGCGTTTGTGGGAGCGTTACTGGCCTTAAAATGGTCCGGCGGTAGCTTGAATATCTACAGTAAGATTGGCTTGATTACCTTGGTGGGGCTGATTACCAAACACGGTATTTTGATGGTCGAGTTTGCCAATCAAACCATGTTGGAAGGCGCTAGTAAGTTGGAGGCTATTCGCGCGGCGGCGACAACCCGTTACCGGCCGATCTGGATGACGGCTGCCGCGACGGTATTAGGGGCTATTCCTCTGGCCGTTGCAACTGGTCCGGGTGCTGAAACCCGACACGAGATTGGCTGGGTTATCGTGGGTGGTTTGTCGCTGGGTACGGTACTAACGTTGCTGATTGTCCCCGTGGTTTTTGTTAGCTTATCGCGAGGGCGTAAAGCCGACCTAGCTGTTAAGCGTGTTGACAACGAAGCGATTTAACACGGAGCAATCTGTAGCGTTAAAACCGCTGATATCACGGATGTGCAACTAAGGCTGATTTCATATCAGCCTTTTTTTTGTGCCAGCACAACTGCTACGTCAGCGGTATATTCCTGCGGAAACCGGAAGGCAGGGTAGCGAGCTTGTAAGAACGCGATCAACAGTCGAAACACAATCCAATTGAACGGTTCGCCAATCACGGGCACTTTGTGTTTGATGTGCCAGCCGCATTTATAGGCGTAATTCCAAAATTCACGGAAGTGCCTAAAAATGAGCGGTATTTTCAGAGTTTCTTGTGCCACAACCTCATAACCCAGTGTTTCGAGGTCTTCTACCAACTGTTCACGCGAGGAGGGTACGCCATAATCGTCTTTGGTGCGTGCGTGTATAGGTGGCAGATAGGTTTCGATAAGATCCTGTAATTCAGGCAGCGACTGATAGGTGCTGGTGGTGATCGATATCAGGCCATCATCGCGAAGCAGGGGTTTAATGTTGGTGAGTAATTTGCGGTAGTCACCCACATATGACATAACAAAGTGCATATAGATAACGTCTGCATACTCGGTGCTCAGGTATTTGTGCACATCGGCTGCGTTATGGCATAGACGGGTCATGCGTGGGAAGGCGTCTTCAGCAATATCGAGCATCGCTGGGGAAATATCGTTGCCGATGTAATTTTTTACATGGAAGCTTTCTTCAGTATCGGTAAACGAATTGGCGGTACCCACAGCGACATCAACCAGTGTATTGATCGGGGTGTTGCCGCGCGCAAGCTTCAGTTGATGCAATGCGGCATCGCGAGATGTCTGCAATATTGCAAAAGGATCTTTGTTGTAGTGATTAGCAATTTGTCGATTGTACAGATGGCGTTTTGTCAGCACTTGCATATCGGATGCCTGTGTTGTGTTGAAAATGTGCCTTTAGGTATAGCAAAGATGCTGAATACCGCGCTTAAAGTGCGTGAACTTGCCAAAACCGGTGAGCATGGATCGATATAGACAAGCATCTGACCGAGGGGTTTTATTTGCGTGGTTCTTGTCTATACAGACAATTCGAGAGTATATGCGGGAGTGGTTTTATAAATTAGCGCAATGTCGTGGTGCAGAAGCAGACGCGATATACAGAGAAGGAAGGATACAGAACATCATCATCCCCCATTCACTGCCGCTAAAAATGCAGCAGTGAACAGGTAAATGCTGAGTGGTGGTTCAGTCGCGTTTTTTGCCGTCAACCAACATTAACAGTGGCGGCAGCAAGAAGAAATCCAACAGCAATGCAGCGATCAGAATATTCATCGTCAACATACCAAGGTTGGCATTGGGAATGAAACCTGACCCCAACAACATGCCAAAACCCAATACCAATACGGCGGTGGTAATCCAGAGTGCTGGGCCAACCTGGCTAAACGCATAGCGTACGGCGTCTTCAGCGCTGTTGTTATGCATCTGGCGGGCGCGCAGGTACTTGGTCAGGAAGTGTACGGTGTCGTCCACAACGATACCGATGGTGATACTCAACACCAGCATTTGACCCATATTCAACTCACCATTGATGATCGCCCAGATACCGTATCCCACACCTGCGGGTAAAAGATTGGGTATCAAGCTGATGGCGCCGTATTTGAACGATTTGAACACCATCGTCAAGATCACGGAAATCAGAAACAATGCCAGCAGCGCGCCTTTTAATCCGTCAACCAGGGCTTCTTGACCTAAGTAAGACCACATGACAGCCAAGCCTTCGCCGGTATGGAACATATAGCCGGGCATGTTTTCACCCACCCATGTTTGCGCCCGTTGCTGAAGTGCAATCAGGTTGCTGGTATCGGTACTGGGTAGTGTGACGATTAAACGTGTGCCAGATTTATCCTGTTTGATGGTATTGGTCATGTCTGCGCCAAATGGCTGCGATATTTCAAACATCAGCTGGTATTGCGCCGCTTCATCGCGGGATGTCGGAATGGCGTAGTAATCCGGGTCATCATTATGCATGTTGCGGTTCAACCGCTTCATCATGTCGGAGTAGGCGTGAACGTTGCGAACCTCGGGTTGTTCGCGCAGCCAGGCGACAAATTTATCCATTGCCTGAAGGTATTCTGGGTCTGAAATACTGCCTTCTTCGTTAGCCTCAAAACCATATTCGATGGTGTACAAACCGCCGAAGTACTTATCGAGCTCGGCGTTGTCTGCGCGGAATTCGTTGGGTAGTTTGACGTTTTCGGTGAATTTGTCGTTCATTACGTTCATGGGCGCCAGTGCCACAAATGAACCGCTGATCAGAAGCGTTGCGATAAGCAGCGGTGTACGGCGTCGAATAACAAACTCAGCTAATCGGGCCATCATTTTGTTGAGTGCGCCACCGTCTATTTCCTGGCGACGTTTGATCGGCAATACCAACAACATCGGCGGTAACAGAAAGATCGACAGCATGAAGGCAATGACAACACCGATGGCAGTGATATTGCCGAGGTCGTGGGCGGGCGGCATTTTTGACAAATTCATGCTGAGAAAACCGAGCGCTGTTGTCACGCTGGTGAGCATAATCGGGGTTAAATTGACCCGTAAGGCTTCATCAAGGGCTTTTCGTTTATCTTCACCTTTGTGATAAAGCTGCAGAAAGAAAACGAGAATATGCACGCAGTGTGCGATAGAGACGGTAATGATGATATTGACGGCGGTGATCGACATCATATTCAATACCACGCCCAGCCAGGCGGCCAAACCCATTGCGCCCATGCACGAGAGCATTGTGACAACAATGATGGAGCAAACCGCGGTGATCGAGCGCAGCAAAAATCCGAGCATCACGAAGATCACCAAATACATCATCGGGATAACGGTCATCACATCATTGGTCGCAATATTAGTCACTTCGGTATTGCTGATGACGTTGCCGCTGAGCAAAATTTCGAGGTTAGGGTGTTCTGCTTCGATTTTGTCGGCGACGGCGCGTGTTGCTTCTGCCATTTCGCTTTCTTCAGCCTGACGGTTGAGTTTGGGTAATGTGGCGGTAACGCGAACGATAGCCATCTCAGCTTGGGTGCTGACTAAGCGATCTGCGACATCCGGGTCTGAGCGGGCAATGTCTTGAATGCGAACAATGTCGGCATCACTGAGATCTGCAGCGTTTTCGATGAGGCTTTCGACATAAAGCTCGTCGTCTTCACTCCATGAATAGTTGTAGGTAGCCAGTGAATCAACGCGAGTCCCGAACGGCAGTGTCCAAGCCTGCTCGGTCAGTGATTCGATAACCATGAGGTTTTCACGAGTAAACAACGGCCCTTCGTTGGCCTTCACCACCATGATGACGGAGTCTGCCCGGCCGTAGTCTTTTTCCAAGACTTTAAATAATCGATAGTGTTCGTGGTCTTCGCTGAAATAGATCCCGGGGTCTGCATCAAAGCGCAGGTTTGGTAGGCCGGCGATTAGAGCACCCATGATCAGCAAGCTGAGAATAAACGATGTCAGGGGCGAATGGGTCGCCGCCCGAGAAAACCAGGATTCGAGACGTTGCACGATAGTGACTCTTTTTAGTGTTTATCGACCGGTATTGCTGCCGTGTCGTTTTTTTTGAGGCAAATCGATTTTAAAGCACTGGCGTGCAGACAGGATTACCATCTGGTAAATATTGACAGGCGGTAATGTCAGCCAGATACCAGTATCGAAGCGAGTTTGCGATACAATGCGTGCCGTGAAATGGGAATCTTATGCATAGCTTTATCGAAATTCTGATTTTTTTGGCATTGGGCATCGGTGTTCAGCGTTGGATGCGCTTGCCCGCAGTGACCCCACTAAAACTCAATCAGTTTGTTATTAACGTAACTCTTCCCGCGGTTGTTTTGCTTAATATCCCGCAGCTGGCGATCGATCGTGAATTATTGTTTCCGATGTTTGCCGGTTGGTTGGCCGTTGCCATGTGTGCGGCGGCTGTGATGATTGCGTCTCGCTTGTTGGGCTGGCGTCGAGAGGTCACTGGCTGTTTGCTGCTGGTGGCGGTATTGGGGAATACCTCGTATCTGGGCTTTCCCATGGTGGTGACACTGTTTGGCAATAGCGGGCTGGGTTATGCCATCATTTATGATCAACTCGGTAACTTTGTGCCATTGGCAGTTTACGGCACGATCGTAGTGGCACTGTTCTCGCCCCGAGATGAGAAAATCAGTGTACCACTGGTGCTGCGACGCATTTTGAGTTTTCCCCCTTTTGTTGCATTGCTGATCGCACTGTTTGTACCGCTGGACTATCCGCGCTGGCTTGAATCCTTACTGTCGTATGTCA
Organism: BD1-7 clade bacterium; assembly: GCA_902705835.1. NCBI lineage: Bacteria > Pseudomonadati > Pseudomonadota > Gammaproteobacteria > Cellvibrionales > Spongiibacteraceae > BD1-7 clade bacterium. Next base: position 374,495 of record CACSIN010000012.1, on the reverse strand, counting down.
GTTTGACGATGGTGCCCTTGACGATGTTTATTATCGGTTTGCAGTTTCGTCTACGTGTAGACCCGCATGATCGAGTGCCATTGCTACTCGGTCTAACCATCAAGATGGTTCTGGCACCGCTTGTGGTATTGCTGTTCGGCTGGCAATTAGGTTATCGGGGAGAGATTCTTGGTGTAACGGTTTTTGAAGCGGCAATGCCGACCATGGTAACGGCAGGAGCAATGGCGATTGCGGCCAATATGGCACCACGGCTGAGTATTGCCATGATCGGCATCGGTTTGATCAGTGGTTTTGTGCTGTTGCCCCTATATGCACAGGGGCTTCAGTGGCTATTGGCGTTCTGATTACTTACGCAAAATCCCTTTGTTCGGATTGTTGATGAAATCCAACATGGTTTGCACGTGTACGTTGTCTTCCAGATCCAGTTGTTCTTTGATCGTTTCGAGGCTTTCTTCTGATTTGAAGATAGCTTTGTAGGCGTTGTATATCGCACGAATATCCGCTTTGGAGAACCCGTTGCGCTCTAAACCAATCTTGTTAACCATCTGTACTTTTGCAGGAATTCCGTCAGCAATACAGAAAGGAGGAACATCACTGGTCAGTTTGGCGTAGCCACCAACAAAGGCGAATTCACCCACTTTTACAAACTGAATAACACCGGTCATACCCGATATGATCGAGTGTTTACCCATTTCAACATGGCCTGACAGTTTGGCTCCGCTGGACAAAATAACGTTGTCAGAAAGCTGGCAGTCGTGGGCGACATGGCAATAGGCTTGAATTAAACAGTCACTGCCTAGCGTTGTGAAATCACCGTCATAGGTTGCGCAATGAACCGTGGCATATTCGCGGATGTTGTTGCGATCACCAATTTTTACGCCGGGTTTACCGCCTTCAAATTTTGCATCTTGGGTTTTTTGGCCGATACAGGCGTAAGGGAAAATTTCGTTGTCGTCGCCAACGGAGGTGTTACCGTCGATAACCACATTTGAATGGATAACGTTGTTTTTCCCGATAGTGACATCAGCACCGATAACACAAAATGGGCCGATGGTAGTTCCTTCCCCGATAGTTGCACCTTCTTCGATAATCGCAGTCGGGTGAATAGTCATGAATAATCCTTTTGGCAGTCGATAAAATAAAAACAAGGATGTTAAAAGGTAACAGTCACAGCAGGCTGCATGGAGGCCTTAGCTGCTTGAGGCACCAGATGAGACGTTAAAGGCGCTCAATGAAAACATTGTTCATTATGTAGTTTCTCACAACCATCCAGACGTTATGCCGCTGATAACCTTGTTGAGTTCGAGTTCTATCAGGTTTTCTCAGCGTAGTTCGTCAGTGTCGCGAAAATACTTCAAAATGTCTCAAAAATACTCGAACTAGGCTGTAAGGGTATTGTTTTTGACGAACTTTTCAAGCATTTTTGCGTGAGATCAGTGCAGTACAGGTGGGTTTAGTCCGCATTGTTGAGGTTGTCGATAGTGATCGCAGATTCGATCTTATTATCTAGCTCATGGCAAACAATAAAGAAATGCAAAATACGTCACAAACTGATGTATGAACAAAGGAACTCTTCTCATCGTGGCTGTTCTTATTTTCCGATAGTGGCAAAGAGAGAAGTTTGATTCCCCTGATCAACTTTTCTCGTGTGTTGAGGATTCAACACTGAATTGGCCGGCAATGTTCCCCTGCATTGCCGGTTTTTTTATGCCTGTTTTTCATACCTACGGTAAACCCCGCGTCTTCTGAAGAGTCATAATCTTCAGGTGATTCGTCCAAATCGAGAGGGCTCAATAATGCAAAACCTGCGCTTCTATAACGGTGATCAAATGCCGGCCATAGGGCTGGGAACTTGGAAGTCTCAGCCTGGCGTAGTGGGTAACGCTGTCGATGCCGCGGTGCGAGCTGGTTATCGGCATATCGATTGTGCTGCGGCGTATGTCAATCAGCATGAAGTCGGTGATGCCCTGCAGCAACTCTTTAACGAGGGCGTTGTGGCGCGTGATGAACTGTGGATAACATCCAAGTTATGGTGCGATTGTTTTGCGCCCCAGGACGTAAAGCCGGCGTTGCAGAAAACCTTGTCTGAACTGCAGCTCGACTGTCTGGATTTATATTTGATGCACTGGCCAATTGCGCTGAAGAAGGATCACAGCTTTGACGGGCCTGATGATTTTGTCGATTTATCAACACAGCCATTGGCAGCGACTTGGCTAGCGATGGAGGCGGTGTTATCAGACGGTTTATGTCGACATATCGGTGTGAGTAACTTCAGTGTTCGAAAACTGGAAGATCTGATGAGTAAAGCGGCCATCTTGCCGGCCGTTAATCAGGTTGAAATGCACCCCTATCTGCAGCAACCGGAGCTGGTTGAGTTTTGTCATCGTCACAGTATTCATGTAACAGGGTATTGTCCTTTGGGGTCAGCAGACCGACCGGAGCATTTGTCGGATATGCACCTGCCGGTGTTGCTCGAAGACCCGCTACTGTGTGCGTTGGCCGATAAGCACCATTGCAGTTCTGCACAGGTTGCATTGAGCTGGGCGGTTCAGCGGGGTATTAGTGTTATTCCTAAATCTGTGCATCGTCAGCGCTTGATTGAAAACCTCGGTGCAGCAGATGTTCACTTAACTGACACCGACATGCGTGATTTGGCCTCGCTTGATCGTTACCAGCGCTATATTGCGGGCGATTTCTGGATTGATCGTGGGGCTGTTACATCGATGCATGCCTTATGGGATGACTAGCCCCGAATCACAACGGTGTTGATGTTACTGGCTGAGAAAAGTGCAGTTTTTTTGAACTGGCATTGGAACTAATTCTGCTCAGCACGTTCTTATTACCTGATAGTGGCAAAGAGAGAAGCTTAATCCCCCTGGTTAACTTCTCTCGTGTGTTGAGGATTCAACACAAACTTGAGCCGGAGATACTCTCAAGTATTCCCGGCTTTTTTTTGCCCATTTTTTATTGAAGGTTCTGTTTTTCGCGCTCACCGACAACGTTTTAAGTCTATCCAAAGTCTATAAATATAGGTGCTGCAGAATTTATAGAGATTATTTTGTGAGGGCGCTGAACTTTCTTGGCATGCATCGTTCCTATTACTTGATAGTGGCAAAGAGAGAAGCTTAATCCCCCTGGTTAACTTCTCTCGTGTGTTGAGGATTCAACACAAACTCTGGCCGGCGATGTTCCCCTGCATTACCGGCTTTTTTTTGTCCGCTTTTTACTGATGTTTCTGTTTCTGACTTTCATCAACTGCCTTTCAAGTCTATCCAAAGCCTATAAATACAGGCATTGCAGAATTTATTGAGATTATTTTATGCGGGTACTGAACTTTTTAGGCAGGCATGGTTCTTATTATTCGATAGTGGCAAAGAGAGAAGCTTAATCCCCCTGGTTAACTTCTCTCGAGTGTTGAGGATTCAACACGAACTCTGGCCGGCGATGTTCCCCTGCATCACCGGCTTTTTTTTGCTTGCCAATTCGGTTGCTAGTCCCTAGCCTTGGCGCTTTTTCGTACTTCGCAGTTTTAATTGAGCTTTTATGTCAACAATAACAATAGTGCGGCCTGCTGGTCTCGCGCAATGGCAGGCTGATGTCTTGTTGTTGATCGTGACATTGGCAGCCGCCGCAGGCTGGATATTTTCAAAAAATACACTCACAGAATTACCGCCAGTTGGTTTCATTGGCATACGGTTCTTTCTAGCAGGTTTATGCCTCGGATTGTTCTGTTATAAGGAAGTGTTGGCGCTGCCTGCGAGAGCTCTGGGTGCAGGCTTGATTACTGGGCTTGTGTTCGGATTGGCGATGATGACCTGGATTCAAGGGTTGGCGTTGTCTGTGCATGTTGGCGTTAGTGCCTTTGTCGTCAGTTTGGGTGTTATGTTTGTGCCATTTTTTGCTTGGCTAATTTTTAAAGAACCGTTGGTGAAAAGCGTTATTTTAGCGTTACCTATTGCCATCGCCGGTTTGGCGTTATTAAACCTCGGAAGCCCGCAAACCGAAGGTTGGCAGTGGGATGGTGCGCATTTGGTGATGTTGGCGGCGGCCAGTATTTTTGCGTTTCAGTTCTGTCTCACGGCCTTTTTGGCCAAGCGTATTGCTCCATTACCATTAACCGCCATGCAATTAACTGTCGCCGGTTTAGTCGCTCTATTGGTGTCGATGGCCACAGAATCTTTGGATGTATCGGTAACTGCATTTGGTTGGTCTAATTTACTCGCCGCAGCGTTGATCGCCAGCAGTTTGCGTTTTTTCTTACAAACCAAAGCGCTGGAATTTTCGTCGGCTTCTCACGCAGGCATGATTTTGTTGCTTGAACCAGTTTGGGTAACCTTGCTGGGGTGGGTGGTATTTGCGCAGAAGTTAACGTTTTATCAGACGATAGGGTGTTGTCTGATCTTCTCCGCACTGGTGTTGCAGAAGGTTTGTCAGTTAAAATCGGTGTAGTTTCTTTGTTTAATAGTACCGGTATGAAAATGCGCAGCAGGTCTCTATCACCTTCGACACGATTTACCGCTTCACTGGTTGTGATGCTGGTGATTAGTTTGTTGGTGAATACACAAACGGCCTTTGCCTGCCAAATGATATTGGGTACATCCGAGTTATCGGATCAAACGTCATCACATCAACATCATCACAACGCCGTAGAATCGCATCATGCATCCATGGAGGAATCTCTATGGATGGCGGACTGTTGCGACCCAAGTGAACGCTCGGTAGTTTGGTTAGAAACCGTAGCGGCAGACGTCTGCTGTGATGAAGTTCAGGCGCTGGGTTGGGTTGGTGTTGATCCGACGGCAGATGTCACTGATACCCCGTTATTATATTCTCCCGCATTTGCCTGGATTGCCCCGCTATATATACCGGATGTAACAGCCAACCCTGCACACACACCCATTGTGCTCGATGCTTCTTATACCGATAATCATGTTATTCAGACGGATGAGCCGCCGGTTTATCAATCAACGCTGCGCTACCGTCTATAATCCACTCCAGTTGTATTTAGAAACAATCGAATGCGGTTACGCATTTGCGAATAAACAATACAACACAGGAGTGCCTTTATGTTTAGGCGTCCCCGCCGATATTCAATCGGTTACCCATACACGCTGACTGTCTGTGTCAGTTTGCTATCTGTCGCATTCGGGAGTCTATTTCTCACCCCGAAAACATTTGCTGCAGAGCATCGAAGAACATCGAGTATTCAGTATGCAGCACTGCGGTTATCTGCAGATCGTTTAGCTGAACAGGTGCTGGCCGAGAATGCTGGGCTGCGTGCTCGCCGTTTTCAAGCGCAAGCCGCCGAGCGAGAAATCGATGTCGTCAACCGTTTCGATGACCCAACTTTTAGTTATGCCATTGCGCCGCAATCTATCAATAGCGATATCGGTACACGTCAGATTGTGCAGTTTAGTCAGCCCGTGCCTTGGCCCGGTAAACTTGATATCGAGGCCGATATGTCGCGTGCGCGGGCAAAAGCTGCCGGCTACCAAGTGACGGATTATCAGTTGACGCTAATTCGTCAGAGCCGCAGTCTTTGGTCAATGTGGTGGTATTTACACGAAGCACTCGCCGTTAATGAAGATAACAAACAGTTGCTCGAAGAGTTGCAAAGCGTGGTGTCTACCCAATACGCAGCCGGCTTGGGTTTGCAGCAGGACCTTCTGCAAGTACAAACGCAGCAAGTACATGTTCATCACCAATCGGTGGTGATCCGGCAGCAAATCAAACGTTTGCGTGCGAAGATCAATGGCCTGCAAAACGTGCGCCCGAATGCACCGTTGCCGCGGCCAGAACGATTTCCGAACATCCCGACACTGCCAATTCGAGATACGTTGGTTGATTGGTTAACAGTATCGCACCCGGGTTTAAAAACGTTGCAAGCACAGTCTGATGTAGCTGCTGCGAGTATGCGGCTTGCCGATGCGGATGACTTTCCTGATCTGCGTCTTAATGCCACATGGAATGATCTGTTGGAGCCTTATGAAAAGCACCTTCAGTTGGGGGTGAGTGTTAATCTGCCGTTCTCATTTGGTCGGCGCGAAGCCAATAAGTCGGTGCAAAAATCGCGTTTCTACAGCGCCAATGCGACGTTAGATGATAGCCGCAGCCAATTGATGGCAGGCTTGCAATCTAATCTGGAGCTGGTTGATGAAACAGCCGGTATCATTCATATCTATCAGACTGAATTGATTCCTAAAACTCGACAAACATTAGAAGCCGCAAAAGCGGATTACCAGGCCGGACGTGGCGAATTTGCCAATGTGATTCTGGCTGAACAACAGTTGTTGAATGCACAACTAGACCTCGCAGTTAGCCAGCGGGACAACCTCGATGCACTGGCCGAAATCAGCATGTTAACGGGCGGGCATTATTGGCCCCTGCTACCCGATGACACAGCAGCTAGCGGTGATGCCGCTCACGGAGATCGCTAATGAATGGCAAAACGATAATCGCAGCGCTCCTCGGTGCTTGTGTCATGTTGGCGGTCGTTTGGTTTGGCTGGTCGGCAGGTTGGGTCGATGTCGCCATGACGGAGCAAGACCAACCCGGGGGAATGGCTGCAGACGCCGGTGACGAGACAACACGTAAAGTTGCCTATTGGGTGGCGCCGATGGATCCGAACTTTCGGCAAGAAAAACCCGGAAAATCTCCCATGGGTATGGATTTGATTCCTGTGTATACCGACCAAATTAATCAAGGCGCGAGTATCAGTATTCACCCACAGATAGCGCAAAACCTCGGTGTACGAACCGCGAAAGCGAGTGTTGGTGACTTCCATCGGACGGTTCACGCGGTGGGCTATACCCAGTGGGATGAAGCCAGCTTTGAAATGCTGCACCCGCGTGCTGCTGGCTGGATTGAGAAGTTCTGGCTTAAAAGTGTGGGAGATACCGTCAAACGTGGTGAAGTCTTATATGAACTATTTGCCCCGCTGTTGGTGAGTGCGCAACGCGAGTATGTCACGGCAATCCGATCCAATAATCGCGCCTTGATCGATGCCGCGGAAGATCGAATGTCGGCACTGGGTTTTACGCGGCAACAAATCAGTGCTCTCAGAAAATCCCGTAAAGTTAGCGGTCGGTTGAAAGTCCAATCTGATCGTGATGCGGTAGTTACCCATATTGGCGTGCGTGAGGGTAACTACATCAAACCCGAAACTAATATTGCTACGTTGGCATCCTTGAAGACCATTTGGTTGGATGTCGATGTGTTTGAGGCCGACAGCATTTGGATGCGCGAGGGCCTCGCTGCCAGCGTTCAGTTTGCCGGGTATCCGGGAGATGTATGGCATAGCCAAGTTGCGTATGTGTATCCCGAGCTAGACCCTAAAACGCGCAGCTTGCGATTGCGCATGGTGATGGATAATCGCGACGGGCGCCTCCGGCCTAACATGTTTTCAAAAGTTACTATTCAAGCAGAGCCGCGTGTTGATGTTTTGAGTGTGCCACGCGAGGCCGTTATTCATTCTGGCAATGGCGCGCGCGTGGTCGTTGCGTTGGGCGATGGGCGTTTTGCTGTTAATGCGGTAAAAACCGGCGTTGTTAATCAGGAGCGGGTGGAAATTCTGCAGGGGTTGAAGGCCGGCGATGATGTTGTGATTTCGGGGCAATTTTTACTGGATGCAGAAGCCAACGGCGAAGAGGCGTTGCAGCGGCTTGATTCCAGCATGGACATGATGATGAAAGATAGCGACTCACAACCTGCGCAGAAACAAGCGATATTTGCCACCGGAACCGTGGTTGAGCGTACTGGCGAGAATACGCTGATGATTAATCACGCGCCGATTCTCGCGTTAGAATGGCCTGCCATGACAATGCAGTTTCGCGCGGCGCCGGGTGTGAGTATTGATCATGTCAATAGTAACGACAGGGTAGAGTTTCTGTTGGAGCCGGAAGCGGACGGTAGTTACTGTATTTCAGAACTACATAAAACCGGAGATGCACGATGATCTCTCGTTTAATCGCAATTTGTATTGAGCAGCGAGTATTGGTACTTATCGCCGCGATGGTGTTGGTGGTTGCGGGTATGGTTAATCTGCGTTCGATGCCGGTAGACGCGTTACCGGATTTGTCGGATGTACAGGTTATCGTTAAAACGCCTTACCCAGGGCAAGCGCCGCAGGTGGTTGAAGACCAAGTTACGTATCCGTTATCGACAGCGATGCTGTCTGTGCCCGGCGCGGTGGATGTTCGCGGTTATTCATTTTTTGGCGATTCCTATATTTATGTGATTTTTGCCGATAAAACCGACCTCTACTGGGCGCGCAGCCGCGTGTTGGAATACCTCAACCAGGTGGCAGATCAATTACCCGATGGCGTGAATCCGGCGTTAGGCCCAGATGCAACGGGCGTTGGTTGGGTGTATGAATACGCATTGGTTGATCGAACGGGCAAACATGACATCAGCCAGTTGCGAAGCATTCAGGATTGGTTTCTTAAATTTGAGCTTCAGACAGTTGAAGGTGTTGCTGAGGTGGCGAGTGTTGGAGGGATGGTTAAGCAATATCAGATAGAAGTGGACCCTGATCGGTTGGCTGCATTTGACCTGACACTTGAGCAATTGCGCATGGCGGTTCAGGCGGGGAATCAGGAGATCGGTGGTTCTGTGATCGAAATGGCCGAAACCGAGTTTATGGTGCGTGCAACCGGGTATATCGATAGCCTTGATGATATTCGTCAAATTCCTCTGAGTGTTAATGATAAAGGCACGCCTGTTCTGGTAGGCGATGTAGCAACGGTTAAGTTCGGACCCGAATTGCGTCGAGGTATTGCAGAGCTTAATGGCGAAGGGGAGGTGGCTGGCGGCATTATTGTTATGCGTAAGGGGGCGAATGCACAGTCGACGATTGCTGCGGTGAAGACTCGAATTACCGAATTGACCAAAAGCTTGCCTGATGGCGTTGAGATTATTCCTACTTATGATCGCTCAGATCTTATCGAACGTTCTATCGATAATCTCTACAACAAGTTGGTTGAAGAATTCATCGTTGTTGCGCTGGTTTGTGCGTTATTCCTATTTCATTTTCGTTCGTCGTTAGTCATCGTTATTACGCTGCCATTGGGGATTCTTGCGGCACTGATGATCATGCGTGCGCAGGGGCTGAATGCGAATATCATGTCGCTTGGCGGTATCGCGATTGCCATTGGTGCAATGGTCGATGGGGCAATTGTAATGGTGGAAAACTTACACAGACATATTGAGCACAACCCAGAGCGAGCCCGACATGATCACTGGGGGCTTGTGCGAGAGGCAGCTTCCGAAGTAGGGGCACCGTTGTTTCTATCGCTGATGATTATTACGTTGAGCTTTTTGCCGGTGTTCACATTGCAGGCACAAGAAGGGCGCTTATTCGCCCCGTTAGCTTTTACAAAAACCTGGGCCATGGCGGTATCGGCGATGTTGTCGGTGACGCTTGTTCCGGTGTTGATGGGGTTTCTTATTCGTGGGCGTATTACACGTGAAAGCAAAAACCCGGTTAACCGTTTTTTGATACGTTGTTATTTGCCGGTGATTCACTGGGCGACCGGGAATCCGCGGTGGGTTATCGCGATCGGCATTGTTGCCATGCTCTCGGTGGCATGGCCGTGGTCGAAGCTTGGTACCGAATTTATGCCGCCGTTAGATGAAGGTGATTGGATGTATATGCCAACCACTCGGCCTGGCCTTTCGATTGGCGAAGCAGCTCAACTGCTACAGCAAACCGATCGTTTGATCAAATCGGTGCCCGAGGTTGCGCAGGTATTTGGCAAAATTGGCCGCGCAGATACGGCAACCGATCCTGCTCCGTTAACCATGATTGAGACACTCATTCGTTTCAAACCTGAAGCCGAATGGCGCCCAGGTATGACGAAGGCATCAATCCGCGAAGAAATTAAACAACGGGTCAATGTACCCGGTATCACGAATGCTTGGGTGATGCCGATAAAAACCCGAATCGACATGCAGGCTACTGGAGTNAAAACACCGGTTGGCATTAAAATCGCGGGCCCGCGATTACCGGCAATTCAAGGGATAGGTAAGCAGGTGGAAACCCTATTGAAAGATTTGCCGGGCACCGCCAGTGTCTACGCCGAGCGTGTTGCTGGGGGGCGTTATGTTGTAGCTGATATCAAACGCGATGTGGCGGCCCGATTTGGCCTTAACATCGACGACGTGCAGCTTGTTGTTAGTACTGCAATTGGCGGGCGCAATATCACCGAAACGGTTGAAGGTCTCGAACGGTATCCGGTGAATATGCGTTATCCACGCAAGATGCGTGAGTCTGTCGAAGCAATCCGCAACCTGCCAATCATTACGCCAGACGGTGCACGTATTCGTTTGGCTGACGTTGCCGATATTCGTATCGAAGATGGGCCGCCGATGATCAAAAGCGAGAATGCCCGGCCTGCCGGCTGGGTGTTTGTGGATATCAACGACATTGATATTGGTACCTATGTCGAGAACGCTAAAGCTGTGCTTGAAAAAGATCTGGATCTGCCTGCTGGCTACAGCATCAGCTGGGAAGGGCAGTATCAATATCTGGAGCGTGCAAAGGAAAAACTTCAGCTGGTGATTCCGCTAACAGTATTGATCATTACACTCTTGCTGTACCTAGCATTTCGGGATTGGATTCAAGTCTTAGTCATCATGGCAACGTTGCCGATGTCTCTCGTGGGGAGCACCTGGCTGCTCTATGGGTTGGGCTATGAATTATCGGTCGCCGTTGCGGTGGGTATGATCGCGCTGGCGGGAGTTGCTGTTGAAATCGGTGTGATCATGATGATCTATCTGAATCAATTCCGTGATGAATATCTGACACATTTAGATACCCGTGTCAGCCTCGTTGAAATCGTTCAGAATGCGGCTATTCAGCGGTTGCGCCCGATTGTGATGACTGTTGTCTCAACCAGTGTTGGCTTGCTGCCGATTATGTTCAGCGACGGTACCGGTTCAGAAGTGATGCAGCGCATTGCTGCCCCCATGATTGGTGGCATGGTCAGCACATTGGCGTTGACCTTAATGGTATTGCCTGCAGTGTATCTGTTGGTTGAACGCGCTCGCCAGAGGGGGTGATGTTCAGGTATCCGCATTAATGGCTGGTTAAAATTTGAACGATGGTTATCTTGGGTCTAGTTTGAAAGTTACTCGATGCGTTTTACCTCAGAGACTGGTTCACGAGGTAAAACGTTGGTAGTGAAACGACTTTGGAACAAAACAAGGCCCCATTGTGTTTGCATCTGATACCGTAACCCGACGACATTTTCTACAACGGCTCTCAGCCGGTGGTGCCTTGCCACTGATGCTGCCGTTGGTTGGGTGTAATGATTCTGATGACAACGAAAGTCGCGCAGACACTATCGCTTCGATTGCAGCTATTGGCCCGCATCGCGAGGGCAAGACGACTTTTGGCGCAGCGCTTTCTCGCATTACGTCGATGGTTAGCCAAGAACAACAAAAATCATTTGCGGTGTTGTCGGCCGACGATATTGATGCTGCGCCAGAGGATGCTGTTCATGGAATGACAGCAGGTGTCAGCTGGCATGAATTTTCTGTGCCGGGCACGCGTTTTCAATTTGCCAATATCCCTGGCGTTAATCGATTCTACCGAAATCATATGGCCGGCAAAGGGTTTGCTGAAACAGGTGTCTATGTGGCATTCCAAGACACCAGTGATGATCAGTCCGAAAAAATTCGAGAGCATATGTTTAATGCACGCCGTCAAGGTATCGAGCAAATGCTGGCGGTGGTTAATCTGCGTGATGATCAATCTGCACGTGCTTCAGAGCAGGCGGCAACACTGGAAGTGCAATTAAAACGGGAAGCGGCTCGTTATGGCTATGCCAACATGGCTGTCTATCAGGTTAACTTAGAACGAGCTGCCGCGGCTGCGGATGTTGAAAGCCAGCAGCAAATGCGTCAAGTATTGGCAAATCTGCAGCTAACGGCATTGGTTCATACCATGGTACAGCGGCGCGCTTTGCCTTTTATGCTAAATGTGTTTCGGATGCGAATGATTGATGGCGAGCCGGTATTGTTAGGCCAGGTTGAGCGTGGTTCAGTGGCGGTTGGCGATAGTGTGGCTTTTATCGGTCGAGATGTGGCTGAAAACCCCTTAACGGTCAGATCGATTGAACACTTTAATCGTCCGGTTTCCGCAGCATATACCGGAGAAATGATTGGTATTGGCTTTGAACAATCGCCAGTGTTTGAAACTGCAGCTCTGCGTTCAGGTAGGAGGGCGCCCGGGCGCATTCTCGCGCAAACAGGCGCCTATTCGCCGTCGTCAAACTTTGTTGGCCGTTTGGCTGTCCCCGAATTTTCAGCAGCGCATGTGAAGTTATACAACAACATGGAAGTGACTGCGCATCGGTTTGGACGAGGTGTAACAGCCCGTGTTCGCTTTGAGTCAGCGGGTCGGTTTCTTACTCCTGGAGCGACGCTGCAGACTGCGGAGCTCATGCTGGCTGAGCCGACGGTTTTGTTACCTGACGATAGCGTTGTATTGATGCGAGGCGGACAACTGATGGCCGAGTTTACGGCAACAAATTCAGCAGTTTGATGTGAAGAGAGTTTACGGTGAGATAGCTTATTTGGTAGAGCGCATTCATTGAACATGAATGAGGAGGCGGTTCGATCCCCCCTCTCACAACCATTACAAACGGTAGCCCTAAAACGGCTGCCGTTTTTTATTTCAGCAGATATAAAATCGATTTAGTAGTTATCTCGCCAGATCATGCTCTAGGCATTGGTTAAAAGAATGACGAATTCAGTCATCTGTCATTCAGTACAGTTCTGAAGTGATGTGCAGTGATATTGAGTGTTTGATAAAACGAGGTATTCAAGAGTAGTGTGCTGAATGGTGGGCCGTGCTGGATTCGAACCAGCGACCAATTGGTTAAAAGCCAACTGCTCTACCAACTGAGCTAACGGCCCTCAGCGATAAGAGCTGCGTATAATACGGATTTAATTTTTCCATGCAAGTGTTTATTTTATAAAAAAGTGAAAAGAATCAAAAGGTTCGTATAGCTTCCTATCACTGTTTGAAAAGTGATCATGCGGATGTCAGTGGCTTGCCATTCTGTCTGCGAAAATTTGCAGTCCTATGATTGTTTGGGCATCCATGGATAATACTTTTTGTCCAAATCTATCGATAGGCGATGCCGCTGTCGTGCACGGTACCAGGGGGTGTTATGAATCTTCATTTTCGTTTGTTGTGGTTGTTTTTTAAGCGGTGGTTACAGCAACGCAAGGGATCATTTGATCGTAGTGCATTCGATCCCACACAAACCTGTCGTCTCGGCTTTCGTGTATTACCGCATGACTGTGATGCCAATTTACATCTTACCAGTTCGCGTTATTTCGCGATGATGGATATCTGCCGGGTGGATTGGTTGTTGTCTGTTTGTTCGTGGAAGTTATTGATCAAAGAGCGCTGGAAGTACGTCGTTAATGCGCAAGAGATTACCTACATTCGAGAGTTGAAACCCTTTGCTAGATTCGAGATTAAATCGCGCTTGCTAGGGTGGGACGAAAAATATTTTTATGTAGAGCACCGCGTTGTTCGTCATGGTCGTTTGCATGCTATTGCGCATATTCGGGCCGCGTGTGTGAAAAACGGCAAAGTGTTGAATTTTGGTAATGTACTCGAAACCTGCGGTTTTGCGATGGAAGCCCGTGAATTACCTGAGGCCATTGGTCTTTGGCAAGAGCTTCTCGACCATAAAAAATGGGTGAATAAAAAGCCGGCGAGCAGTGAATAGATAAGAGCGCCGCGATCAAATAACATCATTCTGATGTTGGAACAGTCACCTCTGGATTGTTTGTTACTGGAAAATAAAACGAAAAAGCCCCTGCAATACGTGTATTGCAGGGGCTTTTTTGATTGAGGTACTGGCGAATGTTAGTCGCGTCGACGCAACCAGCCGACTGTTAGCATTCCCAAGAGCATCAGTAACGGGTTCATCGCTCCACCCACGCTAGGTGTTCCCGGAGTTGGATCAGGGTCCGGAGTTGGATCAGGGTCCGGCGTTGGATCAGGGTCCGGCGTTGGATCAGGGTCCGGCGTTGGATCAGGGTCCGGCGTTGGATCAGGGTCCGGCGTTGGATCAGGATCAGGTGTTGGATCAGGATCCGGAGTTGGGTCAGGATCCGGAGTTGGATCAGGATCCGGTGTTGGATCAGGATCCTGCGCTCGCACGTTGATAAGAACGTTGTCTGTGTCGCTCAAGGTGCCGTCGCTAACGGTCAGTGTGAATGCGAGTGTTGTATCGCTCGTGACAGTCGGTGCGATAAAATTAGCGATCGCGCCATTGCTGTTAAGGTTAACAGTTGGGCCGGATGTTTGTTGCCACGCATAGCTAAGCACGTCGTCATCAGGGTCGCTAGATGCGCTGCCGTTTAAGCTCACCGATGCAGCGGATTCAACCTGCTGATCTGCACCGGCTCTTGCTGTTGGTGCGCGATTTGGTGGCGGGGTCGTGTCATTGGCAAGACCGGATTGTATGGCGTTGAGAATGTCGCCATTGTCGGCATCGATTTCCCAGGCAAACATACCGCCGAGATTGTTAGCGATCACATAGTCCGCTTTGGCTTTAATGGTTACCGCATCGTCATAGCTGATCAGATCACCGGTGCTGGCTTTGTGCAAATATACGGCCTGTGCTTCATCATCATAGTAACGTGTCCATTCGTTACTCTGTGCGAAACGAGCGATATCACGGTAGTCGACCACACCGTCTTCCCAAGTGCCGGGTACAGGGCCTGATCCGCTACTCGTCATCAAATGGCCACTATTTGGCTGCACACCCGTCCAGCCGCGACCATACATAGCCGCCCCGACGACAATCTTTTGTGGGGAAACACCTTGATTAAGGAGGTGTTGTACACTCGAATGGACATTAAAATCGTCACTGGCATCGTGCGCCGGTGGATAGATTCCCGTCATGTGGCCAAGGTTGGTGGCATCCCAAGCGCCATAGAAGTCATAGGTCATCGAAAATATGTAATCGAGATACTGCTGGGTTTGTTGGTAGTTCACCACGTCGATTTTGGCGGGTGCTGCGCCGATGGCTGTTGTCAGTTGGTACTCTCGGCCGGTTTCGCTCTCGAGTTTGTCGAGCATGCTGCGCAGCTCTTGCATTAACACACGGTAGGTTTCGCCATCGGTTTGTTTATTGCCTAAGCCCGCTGTTGCGCCATCGCCGCCGGGGTATTCCCAATCAATATCGACACCGTCAAAAAACTTCCAGGTACGCAGAAACTCTTCGACAGAATCGACAAATCGTCGGCGCAGGTTGGCATCGTCAAAATAATAAAAAGGGTCAGATAGTGTCCAGCCTCCAATCGAGGGCAGAATTTTGAGATCCGGATGGGCTTGTTTGAGCTCCATTAATTGACCAAAGTTGCCTTTGTAGGAGGTATTAAAGGCGTGGCCTTGTTGGCCTTTTTGTATTGCTGCCCACGGGTCGTGTATCGCAACTTTAAAATCTTCACGGCCGGCACAGGCATTTTGCAGCGCGTTAAAGCTATTGCTACCGATGGTTTTAAGGCCGTCATTGATACCATCACCGCCACAGATTGGAATAAAACCATACAAAATGTGGGTTAAATTGTAGGCCGGTATTTTATCCACAGGAAACGCTCTTCCGTAAACACCCCACTCGACAAAGTAGGCGGCAACAACGTGGTCGGTATTGCGTTCGATGGGACGATTGTTTTCGCCCGCGTTGAGGCGGATCGGATCCAGATGAACGCCATCGGTATCCGCAATGGTTAGATCGAAAGCGGCGGATTCTGAGCAACCTGAATCATCACATAATTCAACAGTGAGCTTATGTTGTCCACCTTCAGAGATCGATACGGTTGCACTGCCTTGGCTCGCAGATGGGTTACTCAGAGTTTCAGTATGGATAACCTGCCCATTGAGCTTGTAGTTAGCGGTATTGGCATCGCCACCACTCCACTTGTTCCAGCTAACGGGTAGCTCAACAGCATCTCGCCGTGTCACTAATTGTTCGTAAGCTACAGCAGACTGGTCGATATCAACCAATGCGTAGTTGCTTTCCATCCAAGCGATTTGTGGTGTGCCCGGCGCGGCATGTGTCATTGCCGATCCTAGCATGAGTGTGGATGTCAGCAGCCGGAAAGGCGGCGACAGCAGACGTCTCTTTTTCATCAGGCGGTACTCTTTATCATTATTTGAATGTGGTAGTTGCTTGCTTATTCAAACGTAACGATAGAGATCTCGCGAAGTAAAAAGGAAATTTACAAGAAAAGTGAGAGGTGATTGACCTAGTCGGGGAGACCTAATTCATGTTTTTCTGCTTAAAAGTCAATAAGTTCACAACTTCATGTTTACACAGTATTTTTTCAATATGACGATCAGGTTGCAGAGTATGTGTGCGGAAATTCACACTAACAATTTTTGTATGATGAATATTATGCGAGAGTTCTTTGTGAGTGGGATCAATAGAAAATTGTAAGAGAGGCAGTGTGCAAACGATAAAAAAGGGAGCATTGCTCCCTTTTATTGATTGGCTGAGTAATCGATATTGCTAGATTACTTGGTCAAAATAACCGAAGAGCCATGGCCAAACAGGCCTTGGTTAGCGGTGATGCCGACTTTGGCATTCTCGACCTGACGATCACCCGCCTGGCCACGCAGCTGCCAAGTTAGTTCACATATTTGCGCCAATGCTTGCGCAGGAACCGCTTCACCAAAACACGCCAAACCACCTGATGTGTTAACTGGAATACGACCGCCCAATGAGGTATCACCATTGCGAATCAGCTGTGCTGCTTGACCGCGTTCGCACAGTTGCAGATCTTCGTACCAATCCAGCTCAAGTGCGGTAGATAGGTCATAAACTTCCGCAAGATTGACATCGGAAGGGCTTACACCGGCTTCTTCATATGCCTTTATCGGTAGCTGTGCACGGAAGCTGACGGCTTCCGCAGCAGCGGCTGAATCTGTCGCGATGTCTGGCATCTCAACCACAGCATTTGGGTACGTTGGTGTCACAGTAGACACTGCTGCAACACGAACTGCATCAGATTTTCCGATTTTCTTGGCAAATGCTTCAGAGCAAACGATAACCGCGGCGCCACCGTCGGATGTTGCGCAAACATCCATCAAGCGTAGAGGGTTAGCAACCATTGCCGAATTCGCGACGTCTTCAGCGGTGAAGAGTTTTTTGTAGCGTGAGTACGGGTTAGTTGCGCCATGCTTGGCATTTTTTACTTTTACAGCAGCGAAATCTTCCAGTGTGTCGCCGTAAACATCCATACGACGACGTGCGTAAAGTGCGAAATAGGTTGGGTTGGTGATACCAATATAGAAACGTACCCAATCCGGGTCATCCGGACGATAGCCTTTAGCCGGCGCTAAGAAGCCTTTTGGTGTGGTGTCTGCGCCGATAACCAGTGCACATTCTGCTTCACCAGCAAGAATTTTGGCTTTGGCGGCGGCAAGTGCTTGAGAACCAGATGCACAGGCTGCATATGAGGTGTTGACCTCGGCACCCTGCCAACCCAGTGCTTGTGCGAACGTTGCACCAGCGACATAACCTGGATAACCGCAGCGCATGGTAGCTGCACCGGAAATAAAGTCGACGTCTTTCCAGCTAATGCCAGCGTCTTTTAATGCGTCGCGAGCGGCTTTAACGCCGTACTCAACAAAGTTATTACCCCATTTGCCCCAGGGGTGCATTCCTACGCCGATAACGGCGATTTGATTTGACATGATGCAATCCTCTTAAGGTTAGTTTTCCAGGGGTTTCCACTTCCAGATGACTTTGATGTTATCGTCATCTTCGTACAGTGTTTCCAATACCAGCTCCATTTCATCACCGACTTTTAGCGCATCAACGCCAGTGCCAGTAACGACTTGGCCGAGTACGATCATTTTTTCTTTTTCCAACTCAACAGCTGCAATGGCGTAGGGCTCGTAGGGATCTGCAGCAATGAATGGCTCTGGTGGCTTGTATTGTGCGTCTGTGTAGGACCAGACCTTGCCGGTGCGGCTCAGCTGTACTTCTTCAAACTCGGTGCTGTCGCAGCTCGGGTTTTTGCAGTAGCGAGACTGTTTAGGGAAGTAGTAGCTGCCGCAGCTTTTGCAGCTGGTGCCAATCAGGTGTGGTTTATCATTATCCAGCGTGTACCAGCCATCAATTGCTGGTGCTATTGGTTTATCAGACATGGTCTTCTCCGGATTGTCCGCCTGTAATATCCTGCGCAGGTCAGTTATCGTGTAACAGACGGTTGAAAAACGATCTGTCTTGTTCGGATCATCTCGAAAACGTTTTTCAACAATCCGTCTAGAAACTGGCTGTGCTGGGGTGCCAGGCACATAAGGTGCGCGTATTGTATAGATATCAATGGCAATGTGCCACCTTGGCAGGGCGTGCACAGCTCGACTAAAATGGCGTAAATACTCACTTAAATGGCTGTTTTTATGCAGGTTTCGTCGTTTGCAGATCTTCAAAATCCGTGGCAGCATGAAGAAGTGATTACCGATGCGGAGCGCTATTTTGACAGTATGCTGGATGCGATTCAGCAGGCACGTTCACGGGTAGATCTGGATTTCTACATGATGGAGCTCGACAGTATCGGCGAGCGTTTTATTGAGGCATTGTCTGCGGCTGTGACTCGTGGTGTTAGAGTACGCATGGTCATTGATGGTGTAGGCTCCTACGAGGGCGCGGCTGAAATAGCCCAACGACTGAGCACAGCAGGCGTTGATATTCGTGTTTACCACCCGCTGCCCTTTACCTGGAAGGCCTTTCGATGGTCTTTTGCACAGGGCAGTTTCTTGCAAAAATTGGTGTATTTCTCTTTACAGGTAAACAAGCGCAACCACCACAAACTGTGTGTTGTTGATGGGCATCATTTGTGGACCGGTAGTATGAACTTGAGTGCGAGTCACCTTCCTAAAGATAAAGGCGGCGAAGGTTGGCGAGATTGTGCTGTTCATATTCAAGATGCCGCAGCCAGTGAGACGGCGCAACGTATGTATCAGCATTGGTTTAAAGCGGACAAAAATNCGCGGCGGTTGGGAGTCCGACGTTTATGGACCGACTTTACCCGGCAGCAACGGGTGTTTAAACGCCGGTATATTATTCGATGTTTACGTAACGCCAAGCGGCGAATTTGGATTACCAGTGCCTACTTTGCGCCGCCACAAAGTATTGTTCGAGCGCTCTTGTATGCTGCTTCACAGGGTGTCGATGTCAGAGTCATTCTGCCGGCACGTTCTGATGTGCCGGTATTCCCGCTATTGAGTCGCAGTTACTATAAACAGCTGGTAGATGGCGGTGTCAAAGTATACGAATATCAGGCTGCGATACTGCATGCGAAGTTGGTAATGATCGATGACGCGTGTCTCATCGGCAGCACAAATTTGAATCATCGTAGTTGGTTTCACGATCTAGAGGTTGATACGCTATTGACGCAAAAAAAATCGATCGAAGCACTCGAACTCATGATGAAAGAAGATCGAGGGGCCTCAGTAGAAATCTCCAGCGGGGTCAAGTTCCCTTGGTATCAGCGATGGGCAATGCGCTGTGTTAAACAATTTCGTTATTGGTTTTAGGGCTGGATACCATGACTGTTAAACCTGCCACTTTTCGCGTTTGTTCCTACAACATTCACAAAGGTTTTAGCGCTTCAAATCGGCGTTTTTTGCTTGATGATATGCGGGATGCCATTCGTTCAGTGAATGCGGACTTGTGTTTTTTACAAGAAGTTCGTGGAGAAGATTTGCACCCCGATACTGTGCGCGAATCCAATCAGTTTGAATTTCTCGCAGACAGCGTTTGGCCACATTCTGCGTATGGCCATAACGCGATATATCAGCAAGGGCATCATGGTAATGCGATACTCAGTAAGTATCCGTTTACGCGCGTGCGCAATTATGATGTTTCGCAGTGGTTCTTTTCTCAGCGAGGGGTGTTGCTGGGTCATACCGACAATGACATGTACCTTGCCTGTGTGCATATGGGGCTGCTGGCAAGCGAGCGTCAACACCAAACAACCGCATTGATTCGTTTAATTGAAGAACATGTACCAGGCGATGCGCCTTTGATTATTGCTGGTGATTTTAATGACATGCGTCTGGCGACAGATAAAGCGTTGAAGCCGACACTGCGCCTAGAGGAAGTGACATCGACTGTCTTCGGGCGTACAAAACGTACCTTTCCAAGTCAGATGCCAATACTGCCGATGGATCGTATCTACTATCGCAATGTTGAGTGTATCGATGCCAGTGTGATGACAGGTAACCCTTGGAAAAAGCTCTCAGATCACTGCGCCTTAACAGCGACATTCAGGTTTTAGCCATTGGTTAATCGAGGATGGCCGATTACGGATGGCCGATTACGGATGGCCGATTACGGATGGCCGATTACGGATGGCCGATTGTCACTGTACGTCTTATTTTGTGCCGGCTCTTTTGCTATGAGCGGTTAACACCATCAAAAACGCAAAAACCTGCGATCCCTTCGGTACGCAGGTGTTTCTGGCTGAATGAGCAACAAACGTTGTCAGTCGCCATATAGACATAAGATTCGTGCTGGAGTGTTTGCTCTATTTTTTAGCCGGGTTATCGGTGATATCGACCAGGCAGCTATAGAGCGAAACGCTCAGAATCAGATGGGATTAACGTCTTCAGCTTGTGGGCCTTTTTGCCCTTGGGTTACTTTCAAAGTAACTTGCTGGCCTTCAACGAGTGTTTTACGGCCATTGCCATTGATGGCACTGAAATGAACAAAAACGTCGTTGCCGCCTTCACGCTCGATGAATCCAAAGCCCTTGGCATCATTGAACCATTTGACGGTGCCGGTAATTTGATCTGACATAATATTCTCTTCGGGTCTTACTGTTTAAGGTCATCCAGATGACCTTGGGTTTATATTGCTTTTATAAGGATGTTGCTGCACCGAGTAGGGCGGTAGTAGCCGTCTGAGCGATACTGCAAGCCCGCAATGTCTGATGTCTTCCAACTGAATGTCAGCTTGATATGTACCAGGCAAATGCTGCAATCATTCCATGTTATGTGTTCGCATTAGGGAACTCAGGGTTTAGGCATTTAGTGGTTATGGAAAACCGTCTAATTATCTTAACCTGTTACGTTCTTTTATCGCGAACAAGTAACTATCGAAACTGAATCGCCTCGGGCGATTTCTGTTATTCGAATCCGTCGGTAATTTCAGTGTTGATCAAAAGTTACTCAATGATAATAACAGAACTATTTGGCTGTGGCTGCATAAAAAGCGCGCCGCAACATAAAATTCAAAAAAGAGAAATCTCTATGTTTTACGGGGGCTTCAGAGGAGTTGTTCGTTGAGGTGTGCAATGATTTTTGTCAGTTTTTGGTCGATAGTTTCATGGTGTGGTTGGCCTTTACCATCGATGTTAAAACGTCTTGATTGTCGATCGGGAATGAAATCTGCAGGGTAACTCGGCTGTCGTAATGCGCATCCAGCAGTTCACCTTTGTATTGATCCAAAAGATGCCTGACGTTTTTTTCGTCTTGATAGTCGAGCTCAAGTGCAAAGTTTTGCTTGGGGATATGTTCAGCCATGAGGGTTAAATCAATCGCCTGCTGGCTGGCGGCAGAATAAGCGCGAACCAAGCCTCCCGCCCCCAGCTTGATACCGCCAAAATAGCGTATCACGATGATCATAATGTCACCGATATCGCTATGATTCAGTACATTGAGGATCGGTTTTCCTGCGGTTCCTGATGGTTCACCGTCGTCACTCATCGCCGCGCTATGTGGCTGCAATGGATTGCCTAGCGTATATGCCCAGCAATGGTGACGGGCATCTGGGTAATCACGTCTGGCCTGCGCTAGTAATTCTTTGGCGGCCGATTTAGAGGTGCAGTGATGTACTCTGGCAATAAAAGCGCTTTTTTTTATCTCATACCGGTGTTCGAACATTGCTGCAGGTATGGCGTAGGTTTTTTTCATGGCATGATGGTACGGATTTTCAACCTAATGCGCAAAACACGGTCTGATTTGACGTGTAGGTTACTTGGATGGGTATTCTGTTGTTTGCAGCTATTGATCCGCGCCATTGTCATGGTGAATCAATTACCTCTAATAAACAGGTTGCCAAAAGTTTCCTTCCAAACTAATCGTGTGTTATCCGTTAGGTTGCTTCCATTCAATGCTTGAGCGTCATTAATTGGCCTCAAGTAGCGACATTCGGAAAACTCATTCACTAGAAGAAAAGGAAAGCAGTATGTCGATTGAATTACCTTCACTGCCGTATGCACAGAACGCGCTGGAACCTCATATCTCCGCGGAGACACTGGAGTATCACTACGGTAAACACCACAAAACCTACGTAGACAAACTGAACGGAATGATCCCCGGAACTGAGTTTGAAAATAAATCTCTGGAAGACATTGTTCAAACATCATCGGGCNGTGTTTTTAATAATGCTGCGCAGATTTGGAACCATACGTTTTACTGGAATTGCTTATCGCCTAACGGTGGTAGTGCCGCTACAGGTGCTGTTTCTGAAGCAATTGTTAAGGCGTTTGGTTCGTTTGACGCGTTTAAAGAAGCTTTTACGACTGCGGCTGTGGGAAATTTTGGCTCAGGTTGGACTTGGCTCGTTAAAAATGCGGAAGGCGGTGTCGAAATTGTTAGCACCAGCAATGCCTCTACGCCATTAACCGACAGCAATTTGACGCCACTGTTGGCGGTTGACGTATGGGAACATGCCTATTACATCGATTATCGCAATGCGCGCCCAGCCTACATGGATGCCTTTTGGAATCTGGTGAATTGGGATTTCGTGAATCAAAATTTTGCCTAGCATGCAAAAGCGGCGCAGTGATTAAATCATCGAAGCCCTGAATTTTTAAAGATAGGCACCTGGCTAACCGTGTTGCGAATTCAGCACTTAGCCAGTCGTCGATTCGAATGAAAAGATCTGGTAGGGCTGTATTTGAATGCGTTGGATATGTGTATTGCACAGTTCGATGAGTCATCGTCGAGACTGGGGGCCCTCTGCGCTCTATATCTAGATGAGGGAAACATGAGAAGTCGATTATGACGAGAAGAATAGAGGCGGTAAGCCCCTACCTTCTGTTGTGGTTTACTCGTACTTTATTTTTGCTGTGTAAAAACCAGGTCAAGATTAACAGGCACTGCTTGGCTAATCGCGCTGAGTTTCGCCACTTGCTTAAGCGCCTCAACCCCGTTGACCAAATTGAAGTCGCTAACGGCGATAAGAATGGGTTCGTGAGTTATTACGCTAACACGTCCGTTCTCAAGCCCTGTAACTCGCAATACTGCTTTTTTTACTGTTTTTTGCCCATGAAGAGTCAGTGTATAACTGGCTTCGACGAGAGTTGTCTGGCCGGCTGAAAGCTGTTTGAGGCGTTGAGCATTGAGCTGTGTTGTTATCGTAGCATTGGGGAATTTCACGGTTTCGAATAACAGTTTACGTAGGCGTTCGTCGCGAATACCGATCATGGTGTCAACGCTATCAAGGTTGATGGTCATTGTCGCGTTGCCGTTGTCATCAACCTTGCCTTGTATCTTTTTGAAGTGGTTTACCTCTGCTATGGTGTTGTTTTTGATCGAAATAAAACTGACTGACGATTGATCTTGTTCAAGTAGCCAGTTCGCAAATAAGGATTGCGAAGCAAAAATTCCGACAGCGAACAGGGCAGCTTTAACGCTGGCAACAGTTTTCATGGTATGTCCTCAAAAATTGACCCGTGGTTGCCGGTAAGCAATACCGGCAAATAACTTCAGCTGAGCAATGGTTGAATAGGATTATAGAGGATGGAATGTTCAGTGTATAACAGTGTCTGAAACTGTATGTGATCGGTAGATCGCTGATAGTTGGCGGAATAAATGATGGGTTATATTCACGAGGTTTTGCTCGGTCAAGTGGCAGGTATGACGTTATTCACCTATGCCGTTGCGGGCATATTTTTGGTGCTTGAACAGTGCTTTCCAAGTGCGCGTTATCCGAGCCAATTGCAGGCGCCGAAAATGCGTCGTAAGCGATGGGGTAAGAATGCCGGCTGTTTTTTGATTTTTATCGTCCCCTTCATGCCCTTGTTTGAAGCAATTCCAACGTTGGTATTTACGTATCTTGCTCCATTTCGAGTATCGCCCTATGCTGATAACGTTTTCTATATGGTGTTTGGGGTTCTTGCTCTGGATTTTTCTGTTTATGTATCTCATCGGCTGAGCCATCAGATCCCAGCCATGTGGTCGTATCATCGCGTTCATCATATGGATGAATTTCTTGATACCACCTCAGCATTTCGTTTTCACGTGTTAGAAACGGCCCAGACTATTCTGTTTCGGGTCGGTGTCATTGTCCTACTGGGGCTGAATACCAATACCGTTCTGATCTATCTTTATCTCAATGCTGTGGTGTTGATTTATCAACACACCAATATTAAAACGCCAGACAGGCTTGAATATTGGATCAGTAAGTTCTTTGTCACACCATCCATTCACTGGGTTCACCACAATGCCACGCTGCCTGAGACAAATACGAACTATTGCATACTTTTTTCGTTTTGGGATGTGATGCTGGGAACACGCAGTTCAACACATCGAAACGATAAAACAGTCATAGGTTTGGATGTTCATCCGGACCAGTCATTATGGCGACTGGTGGCGTTTCCAATGATTCTTCACAAGAAAACCTCAACCTCTGAGCAAAAGCACTAATCAGCGCCTATACTGCAGAAAAAATACTCCCCCCGAGGCTGTAATGTGCGGGTCGTCACATCAAGGAGCGATATGATGCGTGTGTTATTGATGGCGGTAATTTTCTTGGCTTTTCCTGTGATGGCACAGCAAGCGAAAGAAGTAAAAAGTGAAGATGTTCACCCGAACGAAAATGATAAGAAGATAGAAGCTGAACTCAAACGCATTGGCAAAGAAGGTGTTGATCAAGCCAATGAGGGAACAGGTGTTTCTA
Organism: BD1-7 clade bacterium; assembly: GCA_902705835.1. Lineage (NCBI taxonomy): Bacteria > Pseudomonadati > Pseudomonadota > Gammaproteobacteria > Cellvibrionales > Spongiibacteraceae > BD1-7 clade bacterium. Next base: position 349,551 of record CACSIN010000012.1, on the reverse strand, counting down.
CCAAACTGATTAATGAATCTCCACGCCAGAAGGAGTTGGAAGAGCGTTGGACGAATTTTTTGCCGGTATTCGGTAAAGAAGCGCGTGAACGCGGATATGCCTTGCCAGCGCCTTTTGGTGTAACTGCGGTGTATCTCGATCAGCGTCAGCCCTTTGATTTGTTAGGAATAGATGTATTCCTCCCAGGAATGGACGACCCTGTGTCACCTAGCTTAGCGACTTACAATATCAGGGACCTGCGTGTTCATGACTCTACAACGACGGTTCGTTTTGATATGTGGTTACTGCCTTTTTTAAACGGCTATTTCTTTTTTGGTCGTACTGAGGGGCAGTCAACGGGCAAACTAGATGTGTGTATACTCCCTACCCAAAGTGGCTGTGGAGCTCTTTTGCCAAACTTGCCATTTGATGTGCGTTTCGTAGGTAATAACACGGGTGCTGGTTTAACCCTGGCTGGAGGGATTTCAGAATGGTTTGCGTCGTTTGACGTGAACTACACATTGAGTGATCTGGATATTTCTGTTGAGCCTGCAACATCACTTGTGATGAGTGTTCGTACGGGGTGGAACGGCGATATTGGTATAGGTAACGCATCATTCTATGTAGGTAGTGTTTACGAAGATATCAGGCAAACATTGGATATCACTCAATTCCCTATTTCGGTACCCAATTTCCCTGAGCCTCGTCTAGTTACTGTTGAACAAGAAGCATCGGATCCAACTAACTATATCGTTGGCGGTCGCTGGAATTTTTGGGACGGACTCGAAGTGGCGGTAGAGGGCAGTATCGGTATTGCCAAGCGCGATCAGATTCTTGGCTATATTTCCTATCGCTTTTAATGATTAGCCGACTTGTATTATTGAAAAATAAGCGCCTGCTGGGGCTTGCTAATTATTCGATCGGCAAATAATTTCAGATCAAAATGTTAAATTTATTTGAAAATGTCTCATGCAAATGCATGAGACATTTTGTGGTTATCTCTGCAATAATCTAAATAGCTAAACATATCATCTACCTATCAATAAGCTGCTGTATTGGTTATGAAACATCCTTTTCCTGAGTACCTAAATCCTGATATTCCTATCATTCTTTTTGACGGTGATTGCGCACTTTGCAGCGGCGTTGTTCAGTTTGTACTTGATAACGATACTATCGGTGATTTGCACTTCGCCTCATTGCAATCTCCGGTCGGACAGAGCCTGCTACGCTATTTCGGCTTGCCTGAGCAGAACTTTGACTCTTATCTGGTTGTTGAAGGGGAGAGGTATAGTAACAAATTTCGTGCTGTTCAGCGTATGAGCTTCCACATGGGCGGTGTGTGGCGGTTCCTGTATCACCTGTCGCGTGTGATCCCCCGGTTTATTGGGGACTTTATCTATGTTCACGGCTTTAAGGCTCGATACCGATTGTTTGGCCACGCTGAGGCGTGCAGATTATTGGATCCTTCGCAGAAAAGCCGGTTTCTTGACCTCGATGCGTCAGTATTTAAGGTGGCAGCGGAGGCTTGAACCCATTAACCGCTCCGGACTCTATATTGTCTGAAGCGACCTCTAGTGTAGAAACATTGTCAATGTTCTACGCTTATTCGACCGCTGGAGTTTAGGTTGCATCATACTGATGTCACCTATGCAGTCATAGCTACTCACAGGAATCCGTGCCTTCATGAAAATCGCTATTCCTTGCGAAATACATCCACATGAAACCCGAATATCGGTGATTCCAGCCTCGGTGGATCGATTGGTTAAAGCCGGTGCCGAGGTAATCGTCGAATCCGGTCTTGGTCAACCGGTAGGTTGGCCAGATGCCGCCTACCAAGAGGTGGGGGCAACGATCAGCCAAGATAGGCAAAAAATGCTGTCTGAGGCTGACGTCGTGATGAGACTGCGCAAACCCGAGCTGGATGAAGTGAAGCTTCTGAAGGCCGGGGCTGTGCAGATATCGTTTCTTGACCCCTTCAATGAAGCTGTTTTGGTTGACGCGTATGTCGAACAAAAAGTCACGGCTATCTCTGTAGAAATGATACCGCGTACGACGCGAGCCCAAAAGATGGATGCGCTGAGCTCACAAGCATCATTGGCAGGTTACGCAATGGTTATTCTTGCAGCGGAACGTCTAAATCGAATTCTTCCGATGATGATGACACCAGCCGGCACTATCTCACCGGCTCGGGTGTTTGTTATTGGTGCTGGCGTTGCAGGGTTGCAGGCCATTGCAACGGCCAAAAGGCTAGGCGCTCGCGTTGATGCGTTTGATACACGACCTGTTGTGAAAGAACAGGTGGAGTCGTTGGGCGGTAAGTTTGTTGAAATTGATTTGGGCGAAACCGGGCAAACCGCGGGTGGATATGCAAAAGCGTTGACACCCGAACAGCTAGAACTGCAGAAAGAAGGCCAGAAAAAAGTCATGGCGCAGGCTGACATTGTCATTACAACGGCGCAGTTGTTCGGTCGGCCGGCTCCTCAAGTTGTTAGCCGAGATATGTTGTCGGTGATGAAGCCCGGGTCTGTGGTCGTTGATCTTGCAGTCGAATCCGGCGGCAATGTTGAAGGCTCTGTGGCAGGTGAGGAAGTTTGCATTGACGACGTGCTCATTATTGGATTACGCAATATGCCAGGGCATGTTGCCCGTAATGCCAGTGAGATGTATTCGGCTAATCTACACAATTTGGTGCTCGAATACTGGGACGCTGAAACCAATACTTTTACGCTCGATCTTGATGATGACATTCTCAAGGGCTGCGTCATTACGCATGATGGCGAGCTTGTGAACTCGATGATTGCTGAACACCGCCAGAAGGGCGAGGGTTGATTATGGATTTTGTCTATCTGCTGTTTATTCTGGTTTTATCAATATTTCTCGGCTTTGAATTAATTTCAAAAGTGCCTGCGACTTTGCATACACCGTTAATGTCGGGCGCAAATGCAATCTCGGGGGTCACCGTTGTCGGTGCGATTGTGGCAGCGCATCAACAGAGCTCGGGTGTTGCTATTACACTGAGCACGTTGGCGCTGATTTTGGCAATGATTAATGTTGTTGGTGGTTATCTGGTTACCGACCGGATGCTCAGCATGTTCCGCAAGAAAGACTGAGGCCTGCCTTATGACTGCCGTTATGTTTATCAACCTGTGTTATATCGCTTCGGCCATTATGTTTATCTTTGGTTTGAAGCTACTCAGCTCTCCAGCAACGGCGCGGCGCGGTAACGCCTTGTCTGCGGCGGGCATGTTGCTGGCGATTCTGGTTACTTTATTATTTAAGCTGAAGTTACCTTGGCTGGACATCATTGGCGGTTTGGCTATCGGGTCTGCCATTGGCGCATACGTTGCTCGGTCGGTGAAAATGACCTCTATGCCGGAGATGGTAGCGCTTTTGAATGGTTTGGGTGGTGCTGCATCGTTGCTAGTTGGGTGGGCTGCACTCTATGGAAGCGTCTCTGACATGGCAGGTATTGCGGTCTCTCTATCTGTGTTGATTGGCGGCGTGACATTAACCGGATCGTTAGTGGCCTATGGAAAGTTGTCTGAAAAACTGCCAGGACGGTCAATCACCTTTAAGAATCAACAATGGATCAATGGCGCCTTGCTAGCCGTCATATTTATTGCGGGTTTCATGTTAGCGATTCATCCGGTACCCGGATACGCATTGTTTTTCATGGTTGTGCTTTCACTGGTGTTGGGTGTGATGTTAGTAATACCCATCGGCGGCGCGGATATGCCTGTTGTTATTTCTCTGTTGAACTCTTATTCCGGGCTGGCGGCTTGTGCAGCAGGTCTTGTGTTGCACAATAACTTATTGATTGTGTCTGGCGCATTGGTAGGCGCCAGCGGCATCATCCTTACAACGATCATGTGCAAAGCCATGAACCGGTCATTGATACATGTTCTTTTCTCCGGCTTTGAAGCGGCCGTTGAATCGACGACAACGGTTGAAGGTGAGGTTAAGCCCATTGTTGCAGAGGATGCTTATTACATACTTGAAGCTGCGCATCGTGTGGTATTTGTACCCGGTTATGGCATGGCGGTGGCTCAGGCGCAACATGTGGTGAAAGAGCTAGCGGACCATTTGGAAAAAAACAGTTGTGAAGTGCAATTTGCAATCCATCCTGTTGCTGGTCGAATGCCAGGACATATGAATGTGTTGCTTGCTGAGGCGAGTGTGCCTTATGACCAACTCATTGAAATGGACGGTATTAACCCTCAAATGCCATTAGTGGATGTGGCTATTGTGATCGGGGCTAACGATGTGGTGAATCCGTCAGCCAATGATGATAAATCCAGCCCGTTATATGGGATGCCTGTTATTCGTGTGCCTGAAGCTAAGACCGTTATAGTACTTAAACGGTCGATGAAAGCCGGTTTCTCCGGCGTGGAGAATCCGCTGTTCTTTGGAGAAAACACACGTATGTTGTTTGGTGATGCCAAAGAGTCGATGTCTGCGCTTGTTAATCAGTTTAAAGACAGCTGATTTCGTACAAGGCGTGTTTCATTTGAACGTTCTTGGTGGCCTGCAGACTATGATTGCGCGATTTCCGTGCAATATTTCCATGTGTGTTCGGCCATAGTGTAAAAAAACATATCTAATTATAGTTTTTAGTGTGTTTATTCTAATTTTCGGCAGTACATTAGTCTCCATCGCAAGTTAATCATTATTTTTTAGGAGTTATCTTATGTCTGCTGAGAAGAAAGCAAAAGAAGCAATGGATCTGAAAGAAATGGCTGAGAAGGCATCTGACCTGGCCAAAAACATTTGGTTGGCTGGCCTAGGTGCATACGGTAAAGCGTATGACGAAGCACAAGACCAATACGACAAAGTAACTGGTAAAGTTAAAGAAGCTGAGCAAAAAGCAGAGAAAGAAACTGCTAACTTGTTCGAAGAGCTGATCGCTAAAGGTAAAGTTCTGGAAGAAGAAACTCAGAGCAAGCTGAGCGACGCTAAAGACAAAGCTTCTACTTCTTTGGAAGATCGTCTGTCTCAAGTTAAAGACAACTTGGCTTTCACTTCTAAGTCTTCTGAACTTGACGGTCAACTGGAAGAAATCGCTAGCAAGCTAGACCTGATTCTGGATGCAGTAAGTGCTTCTAAAGCCCCAGCTAAAAAAGCACCTGCTAAGAAAGCAGCAGCAGCGACAGCTACTCGCACTGCTTCTACAGCTACAGCTACAGCTAAAGCTGACGCGTAATACCTTGATTCAAGCCGTTCGGGGGAGCTATTCAGTTCCCCTTTTTTGTGCCTCGCATTTCGTGTTTGCGGGAGTATCTCTTTATCTTCAATGTCTATACTGTTTAGACGCCCAAACAAGTGCCGGGCTGCCAATATTGATGCTGTAACCACTTCAATCGGTGACAGGAGACGGTATGTTTCTTAAAGATAAACGTAACGGGCATATGGTAGAAGTGTTGGGTATGAATGATCTGTTTAATCTATATCGTCAAGATATCGTTGGGCGCTACCTGTTTGGTGAAGAAGCCCAAGAGCCCGAAACGTTCCATAAACTGGATTTGTTATTTTTATCGGGTGAGGTGCTGCCGAGGTGTTGGCTGGACCCTGAGTATCGAGATGAAACACTGCCACACTGATCTGTGTTGATACATTAATGGATGGGCGATGTTTGATGCATATCGAGTATTGCAAACTGAAATTTCGTTAGTGTCGCTGTCGAAAAACTATTTCTGCGTGCGTTGTTTAAATAGCGATAACAGCGCGTTATTTCGTATCAGGGATTCTCATGAATTTTCAGACGATTTTAAAAACCAGTCGCCCCAACTTCCTCTTATTACCACCGCTGTGTGTTCTTCTTGGCGTCGCCGCCGCTTCGGTGCAATCCCCTGACATTCCTGCCTTATCAGTGATACTTGTACTCGTCGGAGCAATTGCTGCGCATGTGAGTGTCAACATGCTGAACGAGTATCATGACGCTCAATCCGGCTTGGATGCCACAACGCAGAAAACGCCATTCAGTGGCGGTACCGGCGCTCTTATTGAGGATCCTGCATCGGCAAAAGCGGTGTTGATAAGTGGCATTCTGGCCGCGGTTATTGCACTCGCGTTAGGCGTTTATTTCATGTTGAACGTGAGCTTATGGATAGTTCCTATCGGTTTAATCGGGCTTCTTATTGTTTTTGCCTATACCCCCTGGATCAACCAAAACCCGTTTCTTTGCCTGATATCTCCAGGATTGGGGTTTGGCGCGTTAATGGTGATGGGTACCGAATTGGTTCTAACCGGTGCGGTGACTCGGTTGGGTGTTATGCTCAGTTTAATACCGTTTTTTATGGTAAATAATTTGCTATTGGTCAATCAGTATCCGGACGCTGAAGCAGACAAAGCGGTAGGGCGTTATCATGCATTAATCGCATGGGGCACAACGGTCAGTACAAACATCTATTTATTTTTTAGTTTGATGGCTTTCGAGCTGATTACGCTCTTGTTGGTTTTTGGTCAGCTACCTATGTGGGGCAGTTTCGCGTATGTCGGGTTATTGCTCAATTTATACACGGCGTATGGGCTGTCGCGACATAAACTAGCCATCGGAAACCACCCTCAATATATGGCGGCGAACGTTGTAGCAACGTTGCTGACGCCTTTGATTGTCGGTGTCGCACTTATTGCTTGAGCTCTGGCTGGGTTGATCTCCGCCGTTGTGATTCGGTTTAGCATATATCCCAATTGAAGTAAGTGTCTGTGAAGGGTTCGTTTGCTAGCGTAAAGTGCCACCATTCGACAGGCGCGTTAATAAACCCTGACGCTGCCATGATGTCGACCAATAGCTGTCGATTTTTGGCATGGTGAGCGGTAATTAATGCGTTATGTGTATGAGATGTTTCATCGAAAAAATCGAACTCAGTGCCCATATCGAGTTCGTTGTCAGGAGACTGCGAGTCAACAAGCGTGAGGTCAAGAGTGCTGCCGCGGCTATGGCTGGAATGCTCGAATAGATACCCGTTCTCAAATAATGCCTGTTTCGACAGTGTTGGATAGAATCGCGCTTGCTGGCGAATATCTGCCGCGTCATTGGCCCAGCGAATAAAGTGGTCGACCGCACGTTGGGGGCGGTAGCCGTCATAAATCTTAAGCCGGTAACCGGCATTTAACGCACGTGTTTCAGCAGATTCCAACGCATTAACCGCTTCGGGAGTCAGGTAAACCTTACTGGCTAGATACCCGTCAATAGGGTCGCCGATAAAGTTATCGGTACCGGCATATTTTACATCGATAACGACATGTTTCAGGGCATCTGTAACATTGATAAATCTCGACTGGAGGTCTGTGGATGGAGTCTTGGTTGGCATTGCTGTCCTTCGTTAGCGAATAAACTTGATAAGTAAGCCGGCGCTCATTAACAGGCACATGATAATCGTCAGAATACGGATAAAACCAGCACCGCGTGCGATTGCTGTAGCAGCACCGAATCTTGCACCAATAAATTGGCCTGCTCCCATAGCGAGCCCGGCTGCGATAACAAGGTGCCCACCGGTTGCAAAGACAATCAGAGAGACAATATTTGATACGAAATTAAGCAATTTAGCGTGCCCCGTCGCTTTAACAAAATCCATGCCGAGCCAGCGGATGTTTGCCATTGTATAAAAAGTGCCCGTACCCGGGCCAAAAAAGCCATCGTATGCCCCGACCGTGCTTGCGATGCTCAATGCATAGGCTTTGTCGGACATTTTAGGTGAGCTTTCGTGCGTGCCAAGCGAGCGATTCGTGAGCGAATAAAATGCCAACACAATCAGAGCGATCGGCATAACAACCTCAAGGATTTCTTTGTCGAGTTGTTGCACGAGTAAGGTGCCAAAAATTGCACCCACGGCCGTTAAAAAGATCCACCATAGACTTCTGCGGATATCGATAAGGCCGGATTTCATAAAATGTCGAGTGGATGAAAAGCTACCGAAACAGGCCTGGAGTTTATTGGTTGCTAGGGATTGTACGGGGCTTAAACCTGCAAACAGAAGCGCTGGAATTGTCAAAAGACCACCACCACCGGCGATAGCATCAACAAATCCAGCGATGCCGGCGATCAGGAATAACAAGATCAGAATTTCTGCAGACATTCAGTGGCTCCAGCGTCTCAGAGAGAGATTGAAATTAGTTTAGACGACAGGTCAACGCCGGGCGCTAGAATCAGAGGTGTATCGCTGTGCTAAGTTCATCGAAAAGGGTGTTTTTCACCCATAAAAAAGCCGGCTTGGAATGCCGGCAAGTATGAACGGAGAAAGACGTTTTATCGGTATACTATTTAAGGCTGAACAAATTCTGTTGCCACACGCCACCGATAACAAAGCGCTGGCGATTATCCTCGACTGTGGAGTCGTTTACCCATTCGGTGCGTAGTGTGAATTGATCAATAATTTGCCAGCGCCAGGACACAGTGAATCGTTCCGGATCTTTGCCGTTGTTGATCAGGTTAGCTTCTTCCGCCAAAATTTGGGCAGATGGGCCAGATACTGTGTTATCGAGAATTAAGCCCTCTTGGCGAAACGAAATACGGTGCCGNTCGACGATCAGCGCCGCTTCAACAAGGTAACCGGCATAGTCCCCTTTGAGATCTGCACGGCGGTTGCTATCGAGAATTTCACCGTCACTGGTTTCGGTCAGCCATTCGCCGCGAAAATCCATGGCGAGAGAATCTGCCAAGGGGATTTGCAGGCCAGCGTGTAGGCCGCCGAGGTAAGAGGTTCCGCTAAAGCGAATATCGGTTGGCGGCGGGTTGATATTACTGTGGCTGTGGCCATCGGAATAACGCTCATCGCCGCGAAGGTCGGCTTGTGCGACCATGCCCCATACGCCTGCAGATACCTGCCAGCCATCGAAGTTGGCTTGGTAATTAATAAAGATATCGCCAGAACCATCACCGGAAGAAGCGGGGAATGAATCGCCATTCCACAACGATAAACCGATATCGAAATTATCGAATTGGGTAGAAATTCGAGCACCTTTATCGATAAAGTAACGCCCGAAAAATGCATCAGCAATCAGTGGTGCTTCAGAGAAAGTATCCGTGCTTGCATGCCAGTTTGCAGAGGGGGTGAAAATACCCGCCATCTGACCGAGTTCGAGACGCATGCCAACGTGTTCCGGCTTTAGTTGAAACATGTACCAGAGGTGTTCTAATTCAAGCTCGTTATGGCTGCCGTCGCCGTGTGCGGAAATTTTAGCAAAAACGTAGTTATTGTCGTCAGCTTTCCAGGTGCCTCTTAGCTGTGCATCGTCCAGCGAAACGCCCTTGGGAACGGGTGTCGCTTCGCCGCCCATCATGAGNCCCGGAATGCGCCAGTAATCCGTTTTGTCGACAGCCCCGTTTGTTCGATAGCTAAAAGACGCCGATGCATCGATACGGGTATTCAATTCTTCAGCTTTGTGAGCAACCGCGGTTGTGCTGGTCAACGCGAGTGCGGCTAACGAGCCGATCGTTATAGTTTTGGTTAACGTCATATTTACTGCTCCCACGGATTGGTGAAGCGCGGATTATCGATAAAGCTCTGATCTGTGAGTGATTCAAGGAAGTTGATAAGGTCTGTTTTTTCGTCATCAGTGATGGAAAAACCCGACACAAAACCGTCTTTGAAGGGGTTCAGTCGGCCGTCGCCAGCATTTGGCCCGGAAGTAATATTGCGACCTGCTGCGGCATAGGTATCGACAACTTCTTCGAGTGTGGCAATGCTGCCGTCGTGCATATAAGGCGCTGTTAGCTGAATGTTGCGTAGTGTGGGCGCACGAAACTTACCCATATCACTGGCCTTGCCGGTGAGTTCAAAAATACCCTGATTGTCACTGGGGTAATCGCCCGTACCGCCAATGTTAAACAGACCGGTATTGTGAAAAGGTTTGTTCACAAAAAACATACCGGAATCAGCAAGAGAGTCGGTAAAGTTGTATCCACCATGGCAATGAAAACACTCAAGGTCTTCACTAAAAAACAACTGCGAGCCACGCAGTGCGGAGGCTGATAACGCGCTTGTATCGCCACGTTGGAATTGATCGTATGAACTGTTAAACGAATTCAAACCTCTAACAAACACGGCTAACGCATCAATAATGTGGTTGTAGTCGACTTGATCCGCAGGGACGTTAAATGCATCAGAAAATAGAGTTTGATAGGTTGGATCTGACGCGATAGTCGACAGTACATCGGCTTTATTGTTTTCGTTGATACCATGTTCGATGGGAGATTCACCAAATAGGGGAATCAATATCTGTTGCTCAAGACGAACCAGGCTGGTATTTGCCCATGTATAGCTGGCGTTGTAGGCCGTATTCACCAGCGCTTGTGAGTTTCGCGCGAGAACGTCACCGGTTGATCCGGTAGGCGTCGCCTTGCCATCACTGAATGCTTTGTCCTGTTCGTGGCACGATACGCAGGCTTGCGTACCATTGCCTGACAAACGTGTATCGTAAAAAAGATGGCGGCCGAGCTCAAACTTCTCTTCGCTGGCAATATTGTCTGCCGGTTGTATCGGCAGTGGGATATTATCGGCAATATTCCAGATAAAGTTGGTTTCTGCTTGTTGGGGATTGCGGATCGTCGTTTGAGACTGATCCGGACAGCCGCCTAACAGGAAGGCCGTTGTGCACGTTAGTGCTAGGCCAATTCTTTTCATTAACATAGGCTTTTTTCTTATCCGCAGATCAAGACTTTATTAGTCGTGACTAATAGGCCGATCTGCGGTGAAAGTCAGGAGTTATTATTCTGCGGTTACCACAGTGAATACCGATTGCGCGGGTGCAGCGCCGGAATCTCCATATTCCAATCCCATCTTGTTGAAGATAGAGACACATTCAGGATCGCCTGGCTTAGACATACAGCCCGGAGGAGTGTCTGGCGTATTGGTTGCCATCGTCGCTTCAGCAACCAATGTTTGGTAATCAAAACGTACAGTGTCACCCGGTGTAAAGCTACCTAATTCAACCTGAGTGCGGTTTGGGTTGACGCAGCTGGTTGTTCCGCCGGAAACAGGGTCTCCATCGCAACCTGTGCTGCCCATATGAATGTTCCATCGAGCAATTGCACTGCCGTTAACGGCGACATCTGCTTTCAGAAACTTATAACCACCTTGCCAGTTCCAAAACATATCAGCACGATTGAGAGGCTTGTCTGCCTCAGCAGGGTCGTTATGGTTGAGTTCAAAAGGCACACCGACTTTAAATCGTACGCCAGTAACCTCAGCGCCTTCAGGCAGCTCATAAGAGCCAGTTACATTGCTATTGGTGGGTTTTGCGTCGGCTGAAGCACAGTCATCTAAACGATTAGTAAAATCGAGCAATGCGACATTTTCTTGCTGCCAATCGTTGGTCGCTAGTTTTACATCAACGATCTGGTTGGTGTCTGTTTCCAGTTGTACGTCATGGATATAGAAGGCGAGAGATTGAAGGTCCGCTTCAACGCCTTCACCTAAGCCTGTTAATTTGTTGTCACAATTAACGGCAATATCACCCGATGTGGCTGCAAATTGCATAATGGTGCCGGTTTGTGTTTCTGTGCCGTTGTCGTCATTGTCATCGTTGCTGCAAGCGGCCAACATCAGTGATGGCAACAGTGCAGAGATCAGTAACTTTTTGTTCATCTCTTATTCCTGCAAGTGGATCTTTATTATGTGTAAAGAATTTTAAGCAGGTAGGTGAACAATTGGCATGTGACATATTGTCACAGCAGGGAACTTTTTGCTGAACGAATCACAACCGAGCTGGGCGTCAGTCACATTTCACGCGGTTGTGATTCTTGCCAGAGATGCTCGATGTTTTCACGCAGCTCCTGGTTTTTGATTTTCTTTGCCGCTTTACGGGCTTCTTTGAGGCAGGTAAGAGCCTCGTTCTGTTGCTCTAATTCGAAGTATTGTTCGGCTAACGCAAAATTCAGTGACGCGAGGTATTCTTTATTGGTTTGTCGTTTGGCTATGACTAGGCCTTGCTGGTAAAACTGCATAGCCTGCGGTATCTCCATGGTAAAGTCCGCCAGCACTTCCCATTGAATTGGATGGTCGACCATGGTGCCTTGGTTGGCTTCACACAAGTTACGAAGCCCGTTATAGGCTTCTTCAAACAGTGTTTGATGTTCTGTTTCATCCGCTTCAAGCATTAGTGCGGCAAATTTTTCAACATCGTCGTAGGTGGCGTTGGCCATGGGTCTTCTCTGCAGTCTGGCGGTGTGATAGGTATCAGCTAGGCTTCAGAGCTGACAACCTGCTTTTATTTATCATTCAGAACATAAGGATATCAAGATGAAACCGGCAATAATACTGGCATGTAGCGTCATTTTCGTCGCAGCTTGTTCGAAGTCGGCTGCGCCGCCGAGTAATGATCATTCCGATGTTTCGACGTCTGGTGCGGATTCGGATGCAGCATCGATACCGTTACCAACTATGCCTAACGCGGGCAAAGAAAAAATGGTGGGTATGGCAAACCCTGCTTCAGTGTTCTGTGAAGATCAGAGAGGCAAGCTTGTTATCATCACCGAAGGTCAAGGGCAGGCCGGTTATTGCCACTTTAAGGATGGGAGCATTTGTGAAGAATGGGCGTTTTACCGTAAAGAATGTCAGATCGGCGACTCACTGAAGCAGACTCCCTGATTCAGATCGTTGCGATCTAATGGATAGGCCTGATCACAACCAGGCCGAAAAAACTGATAAAAAAAGGGCGAAATTATCGCCCTTTTTAGTGCCGTTAAAATGTCGACTTTGCTTGCCGTCTTAGGGTGCGGCTGGATTCTCTACGGTCACCGGTACGGTTTGCTCAAGTGTTGAAAATATCGCAGTGATGGTTGCACTGCCGGGCTCGATGGCTTTAGCAATTCCTGCGAAGCGGCCTGCAGGTGCAATCTGTACAATATTGGTGTCATCAACAATCCATGCTGCGTCGTCGGTAACATTCGCGGTTGTGCCATTGCTGTAACTGGCGGTCAACACATATTGGCGTGACGCGCCGGGTAGTAATGTCGCATCATCGGGCTCAATATCGAGACTTGTCAGTGAAGCCGTATTCACGTCGAGCGTGGTTGTTGCCGTTTGCCCTTGGTAGTTCGCCGTGATGTTGGAGAAACCCGGCAAAATGGCAGTGGCGATACCTGCATTGTCGATGATTGCGACACCGGTATTTGTGCTATTCCAACTCACATACGGGGTGACATCCAGTGAACTCATGTCACTAAATTGTGCGATTGCTTGATAATCAACCCGCGTGTTGGCCGGTGTATCAGCTGTTGTTGGTGAGATGGTAAGGCCTGTGAGTGTTGCATCCGAAACATCGACATCGACGAAATCTTCGGTGTTATCAATGGTAGCTCCTACAAGCGTGTCACCTGCTGCACGTGCCTTAACAACACCGGCATTGGCGAAACTGTTGGTAACAAAGGCATGGGCTGGGTTGCTTATCCGCCAGATAGCGTCTCGGGAGACATCCAGTGTTGATCCATCAGAAAACGTTGCGATAGCGGCAAACTCTTGTTTCTGCTGCTCAGGCAATTCGATGCCTTCGGGTTGAACAGCAAACTCGGTTAAGGTGGCGTTGGTAACTGTCAGGGGCGTGACCATGAGTTCGGTACGGCTATCGAAGACGATTCGTGCCCGTACGCCAGTAACACCGGGTTTTAACGCAGTAGCTACGCCATCTTCAGAAATCCGTGCGATGCTTTCGTCAATAATTGCCCAATCTACTTGATTGGTAACATCCAGAGTAGCACCGTCTTCCAAAACAAGAATTGCCTGAAAAGCCTGTTTAAAGCCTTGCGGTAACGTAAAGACGATCGGTGTAATGGATAACTCTCTTGGCATTAAACCGGAGACATCGATTTCAGCCATGACAGTTTCGTTGGCATAGTTGGCTGATACATCCGTTGCACCCGGCAGCTGCCCCGTAACCANGCCTGTTTGATTAACTGACGCGACTTGAGGGACGAAAGACACCCATTGAGCGCTGTCGCTAACATTCTGCAGACTGCCGTCGTCAAATGTGGCTATTGTCGATAATTGTACTTGGATATCCGTCAGGATGATCGATGACGCCGGCAGCATTTTTAATTGGCTCAGCGCTTTATCGGCGACGGTAATTTGGGCTGAGTCCCTCAAGGTGCTTGCACCTCTGACTTGCGGAGGTAGCTGCCCATTGACCTGAGTCGTACCAGGAATGTTTGCTTGAAGTTGCCCGTCGTCGTTGAAGGATGCGATATCGGTATTGGCTGTTTGCCAAGTCACTTTATCGGTGACATCTACTTTGCCCGCAGCGTTGTAGACCGCGATTGCCTTATATTGAAGTGATGTACCTGTTGCCAGCTCTGTGTTGTCCGGTTCGATAATCAATTGAATAGGGTAGTCCGGGCAGGCTGGTTTACCGGGAGCATCGCAGCTTCCTCGTGGAAATCCGGTACCGCTATTTTCACAGCCGAGCATCGTAAGCGCCGTAAACAGGCTCATGATGAGAAGTCTTGTTCGCATGTCTGCCTTCCTTTAGCCGATATAATATTTGATTGAATAATTCCCGTTGATGGATGCTTATTCGGTTGTGTCGGTTGTGTCGGTTGTGTCNGTNGNGTCGGTTGTGTCNGTTGCGTACTATCGGCTTTGGGCATCTCGAAAATCACCACAACGTGGCGGTTTCTTTGTCGACCTTCAGGTGTTTTGTTACTGGCCACCGGGTCTGTTTTCCCGAACCCGTGCAATACGATCTGGTGTTCTTCGATCCCTTCTTTAATAAAGTGTGATGCGACTTTATTGGCGCGTTCGAGTGACAGCTTTAGGTTGTATTCATCAGGGCCGATAGCATCGGTATAACCTTGGATAACCACTGTACCGTGTTTATCTTGTTTGAGTGTTTGGATGATATTGTTGAGGGCAGCAGGGTTTTCGATAACGGTGCTATCGAAACCGAAGTTCACATTGGCGACCAGCGGTTGAGGTGGCGGTGGCGTTTTTGAAGGTTTGACATGGTTGCCGCCGAAATTAAACAGAATACCCAGGGATGTCAGATGTGCTTTTGAACCGCCAACGTCTTGTGTTCCTAATCTATCGAAGTATTGGTATTCGAGCCGGAAGTCGACCACGTCATTGGCTTCAAACTCAAAGCCGCCGCCAACGGTGGGTGCGAAACCTTGATCCTGGTTTTTTCGCCCGCCACCGGTGACTTCTGCAATGAAGAATAGTGTCCCGGCTTTAAAGAACATGTCGATGCTGTTAGCAATGGGGAAGTTCGCCTTGCCGGTAAGTTCGAAACCGTAGATATTGCCTTTGTACTTTTGCAAAACACCGCTTTCTTCGTAGTAGGCGGTTGCTTGACCAAAGTTATCGTAACCAAACTCGACGCCGAAATTTCTGAGCCACTGATACCCCACAAAGGCGCCACCGGCAATGGAGTTTTGGCTGCAGTCAATGCTGCCGTTACCACATGCTTCCGCGAAATTTGTCCAGCCGACCTTACCGCCGATGTAGATATAGTCGTCATGCGGAGCAAAGTTACTGTATTGATTAGTGGGTGTTGAAGCTTGGGAGGATGGTGTCTGGTCTTCAGCCAAACTATGACCGCTTACTGTTAGCGCCATTGCTAATAAGGAATAAGCTTTTACATGTTTTTCTAACAGTATCCTGATCCTTTGAAAAACCGATTCCGAAAAAACGTTGTGTTTCATAGTATCATCCGTTGATTGCTGATCTGCGTTGGCCCAGTAGCCTCACCAGAGGCATTTCGGAAGTCGAGTAACTAAAGCCGGTATTGAGTCTAGCAAAGGAGATGAAAATTGCCTTTTTGGCGCTGTTTCTTTGCGTCTTTGCTTCAAGGCCTTGCTGGTACCTAACAGGGAAATCTGTTAAAAATGCTTGTCGCTGTGTCGTGCGCTGTCAATATCAACGTGTTATCGGGATATGGCTGTCAAATATGCATCGCAGGCGACTGGCTCGCTAACGCATTAGAATGGATGCAGCAGGGACTGCAGAGTTAAGGACGAAGTCTATGAATGTCAAAATGTATCAGGTTGATGCGTTTGCCGGGCGTGCATTTGAAGGTAATCCCGCTGCAGTTTGCATACTGGATAGCTGGTTGGATGATCCCGTTATGCAATTGATTGCCGCCGAAAACAACTTGTCGGAAACGGCATTTGTGGTGAAGCAATCAACACACTTTGAAATCCGCTGGTTTACGCCGCTACATGAAGTGGATTTATGCGGCCATGCGACGCTAGCATCCGCACATGCGCTATTTATGCATGCGGGTGTTAAAGAGGATGTGATTACTTTTCGGTCTCGATCAGGTGAGCTTCAAGTCGCACGCAGAGGGCATACGCTGGAAATGGATCTACCAGCACTGATGCCCGAGCCTTGTGAAATCCCTGTCGATATCGTGAAAGCATTTGGAGCGGCACCGCTGCAGTGCCTGAAGGCGACAGATTATATTGTTGTCTTTGATGAGGAATCTGATGTGTCACTACTGACACCAGACATGGCTCGATTGCGAAATCTTGATGCCCGTGGCGTTATCGTAACTGCTGCATCCGATACTTACGACTTTGTGACTCGCATGTTTGCCCCTAAACTCGGCATTGATGAAGATCCGGTAACCGGCTCTGCGTTTTGCCAGTTGATACCGTATTGGGCCGATATCACCCGCAAGACGCAATTCACGGCAAAACAGGTATCACCCCGTGGTGGCTATGTTGAAGGCCAATTGAATGTTGATAGAGTGCTCTTACGCGGTACCTGCGTGACATATCTTGTCGGCGAGATCTATCTGCCTTTGTAATATCAGATCAGCTACAATATCGCGCTCAAATGCGAAGGTTGTTCGTTCGGCGATTTTGCATCGCGTGATTTTTTGAGGAATAGGTTGTGGCCAGAATCATCAGTTTTAATATCAACGGCATCCGTGCGCGTCAGCATCAATTGGAAGCGATTCGGGAAGAACTTGATCCGGATGTGATGGGGTTGCAGGAAATCAAAGTCGATGACGAAAAATTTCCGCTGGCTGATGTCGAATCACTGGGTTGGCATGTGGAATATTTTGGTCAGAAGAGCCATTACGGTGTCGCGTTAGTAAGCCGCGATAAGCCGATTTTTGTGCAAAAAGGCTACCCGTGGGCAGATGATGACGCACAGAAGCGAATGATTCATGCGCGTTATATCCTCGGTGGGCGAACCGTTGATGTGATCAATGGTTACTTTCCCCAAGGTGAAAACCGTAAGCATGAGACGAAATTTCCGGCAAAAGAAACGTTTTATGCGGATCTCAATCGCTATTTGAGTGAAGATTTAGCCGATGCAGAACATATCGTGGTCATGGGTGATATGAATATATCACCCGAAGACATCGATATTGGCATCGGTGAACCCAATCGAAAGCGTTGGTTACAGCAAGGTAAGTGTTCCTTTCTGCCTGAAGAGCGTGAATGGTATGGGGCATTACTTGATCAAAACTTAGCGGATACCTATCGTCAACATTTTCCTGAAGACAATACGCGGTTTTCTTGGTTTGATTACCGATCTCGCGGGTTCAATGATGAGCCTAAACGTGGCCTTCGCATAGATCACATCCTGGTGACTCCTGAATTGCTCGCAGCTTGTTCAGACGTAGGCATTAGTTACGACATTCGTGGCATGGAAAAACCCTCCGATCATGCACCTATCTGGGCAGATTTCGCTGACTAAGTTGACTGTCGGCGCATGCGCCATTGAGTCGGTCTGCAGAGTCTTTTCAGTGCTCTGCCGTTTGTTGATGGCGCTGCTACTGATTGCACCTCGATGAGGTGCAGGCCTCTCTTGAAATCCATTCATATCTGGTGTTGAAATGCTCTTCAAGCGCTCATTCTGAGCGCCTATCGCGTAAGTGGTTGTTCCCTGGCGGAGGTTTGGCGAGGGTTGATCTATACTTCTCGTTACCCTAGGACATCACCCGGTTCTTTCGCTTGCTAGGCACAGCAAGTCAGCATACCCCAGGGCAAGGAGCATATTCGTCGTGAAGATCAGCATTGTTATTCGCACTTTTGGTGACTCGCCGTATTTGGGCGATGTATTAGAAGCATTGTCGTATCAGGCACTCGCCGATCACGACATCGAAACGCTGGTTGTCGGCAATGGCAGCTGTGCTGACGTTGCTAAAACCGCTGAGCAATATGGCGCGCGCGTCTATGAAATTCGTCAATGCCGTTTACAAGGTGGCCGGGCGCTTAACCTCGCGTGCAATGAGGCCACTGGCGATCTTTTGGTATTTCTGAGTAGCCACTGTATTCCTTCATCTGAGCACTGGTTGCAGCGCTTGATCGATCCGTTGGTTGATGGCACTGCTGTCTATAGTTACGGCCGGCAGTTAGGTTCGAAACAATCCGAGTACTCACAAATACAGCATCTGATGCAGTACTTTCCTGCAGAATCGGAGATTCCCCAGTCGGGTTGCTTTTGTAACAACGCCAACGCTGCGTTGAAGCGCAGCGCCTGGAAGGAGTACCGGTTTGACGACAGCCTTGAGGCGTTGGAGGATATCCGCCTAGCGAAGGAGCTACTTGAGCGTCGAGAAAAGGTGGCTTACGTGGCTGAAGCCGCGATTTACCGAGTGGACCAGCCGGATTTTGAAGAGTGCCTCACGCGTTATGCGCGTGAAGCCTATGCACTTGAAACTATCATGCCCAGCATTCATTTTACGTTGGTCGATTTTGCTCGCTACTACTCCAGTAGTGTTGTTCAAGATATTCGAAACGCCTTCCAGGGGCGCTGTTTACACAATAACCTTTACCAGATATTGAGCTATCGGTTAGCACAATACTGGGGGGCTTATCTTGGGCACAGACGTCACCGGAATCATTCCAATCGCGCCAAACATTCCTACTTCAACCCTGATAAACAACACAAAATTCGATAAGGGTAGGTGCAGTCACCTACCGCTTATATGGCTTATCGATGTTGGGTCAATCGTTGTTTTCGAGGCGAAAACCAATTCTTATTCTCACCTGCCAGTGGGCCACAAGGCCTTCGACTATGTGCCCACGTGTTTCTGCGACTTCAAACCAGTCCAAGTGATCCAGCGATTTTGATGCGGTGTGAATGGCATTTTGAATCGCTTCGTCCGAGCTGTTCGTTGATGAGCCAACTACTTCAATAACTTTGTAGATATGATCTTTCATAATTCGTACCCGTTAATCGGTGGTGAGTTAAATGCGGTGTTGGTTTCTTGAGTTTAGTTCGCAATGAGACCGTGTCTGCGTTGATAGCGTGAGGGGTAGCGGGATCAAATTTGTTCAGCGCCTGTGGAGCAATTGACACGTTGGAAAGCTAAAGGTTTGATCGCGGGTGTACGAGACGGTGTGCGAGTGATAGCAGGTAGAAGAAGGAGAGAAGGCGAGGGAAAAAGCGTTGGTAAAACGCCGGCATTTGCCGGCGCTTGCTGCATCATATCAGATGAAAAAGTCTTGGTTTTCCAAGCCAAGGTGCAGGCTACCGAGGTTACGAGCAAAGTTCGTCGGGTTATTGGCAACATGTGCTCGGGCGGTGTGAATATCCAAAAAGCGCTGCTGGATATCTGCTCCGAGGAAGACTGATGAGCCTCCGGCCATGGAAAACAAACTGTCGATAACCTCCATGCTTTTGTCGATGACCAGTGATGCTTGATACCGGTACTTGGCTCGGTTTTGAATGCCAATATCCTTGCCATTGTTGATGGCATGCATCATCGAATCGAAGTTACGCATCATAATGCATTCCATCTCATCGATCGTGTTTTCAGCCGTTGAGATACGTTCGAGTGTTGATGGATCACTAGCGTGTTTGGATGGATCCATGCTGGCTTTCTTCTGCGCCGTTTCGGTATATAAACGCAGTGCATCTTTGCACGCCCCAATGGCGGGTGTGCAAACAACGCGAACAAATACTTGAGCCCAAGGGATTTGATACAGCGAGGATGTATTCACGGCTGTGCCCGGGTTAGTCAGGTTAAAACCGTCTAATTGTTTGTGGGTACGATGATCGGGTACAAATGCATTTTCGACCACAATATCATTGCTGCCGGTGCCTTCTAGGCCCATCGACTTCCAAGTGTCGATAATTTCGTAGTCTTCAATCGGAACCAGAAATGTTCGGTATCCTTCGCCGGGTACGATGGCACCAAGCAGAGCCCAAGTGCAGTGTTGGCAACCTGAAGACCAGCCCCAGCGACCCGATAGCTTGAAGCCGCCATCGACAATCTCAACTTTACCGACAGGAGCATAAGAAGATGAGACACGGGTATGAATGTCTGTGCTCCATACGTCTTCTTGGGCTTTTTTCGCCATCAGTGCGATTTGGAACGCATGCACTGCAATAATGCCGCTGGCCCAAGCGGTTGACATACAGGCTTCTGAGATCGCCAAGTGCAGGCGGAAAAAGTCTTGCGGCAGCATTTCGTAGCCACCGTATACCTTGGGTTGAAGGGCAAGAAAAAACCCGGTGTCTTTCAGCTCATTGATGGTCGCATCAGGAACTTTACGATCGCGTTTGGTCTGCTGAGCACGCTCACGCATTTTGGGCTGTAGTTCGACAATCTTGCCGTATATTTCGTCGGCAATGCGGCGACTTTCTATAGCTTGTTGTGACGCTTGGTCGGTCATCGTAGATACTCTCCTATTTGTTCTGACGGTTGGTTCTACGCAGCTCCGGCATCTAGAGATCAACGGTACCGCGGTTTTTGTTGACCAGTCAGTGCAGATTGAGTGCATATGCACGTTTACCGGAAGCTTTGTCGGTATAAGGAGATATTTAGACCGCGAGCGGCAGAAAAGTTTGCTGGAACGGTTGCTCCAGCACAAACCTTCACATACGTAGTGATTTAAGATGCCGTGCTTGCGGTTTTGCCATCACAAATTGGGCAGTGTGAATCACTTGCTCAGTGAAGCCTCCTTCGCAGTAGGCGAGGTAGTATTCCCACATACGGCAGAATACATCGTCGAAGCCCATTGCTTTCACCTGATCGATGTTGGCTAGGAAGGCCTGACGCCAGTCGTGTAAGGTGCGCGCGTAATCTTGGGTGATATCGTGTAAGTCGTAGATATGCATATCGGTCGCTTGGCTCACATAGCGGCTGATGACTTCGTTGCTGGGTAAGCAGCCACCAGGGAAAATATATCGTTGAATAAAATCGAGCGATTTTTTAGACGCTTCAAAACGTTGATCATCGATAGTGATAGCCTGTATCAAGGCTACGCCTTCGGGTTTGAGTAACGAAGAACAGGTTTTGAAGTAGCTGTCGTAGTATTCATGGCCTACAGCTTCAATCATTTCAATCGAAACGAGTTTGTCGTAGGTGCCGGTGAGCTCGCGGTAGTCTTTGAGCAATAGAGTGATTTTGTCTTGCAGGCCCAGGCGTTCTATCTCTGACTTTGCATAATCGTACTGGCGTTGTGAGATAGTCGTGGTCGTTACATGGCAGCCATAGTGTGTCGCCGCATGAATAGCCATGCCGCCCCATCCTGTCCCAATTTCTACCAAGTGATCTGACGGCTGCAATTGCAGTTTTCGACAAATAAGATCCAATTTGTGAATGGATGCTTGTGGTAATGCGGTGTTTTCAGACAGATATATTGCCGCGGAATACATCATGCTTTTGTCGAGAAAAACCTGAAAAAAGTCATTGCCGAGATCATAGTGCGCAGAGATGTTTTTGCGTGATCCTTCTAACGTGTTTCGATTTACAAATCGTGCGAAGCGCAGTACCGACTTCCTAATCAAGCTTTGCTGTTGATTGACCTGATTGAGGATATTCAGATTGAGGCACATAACGCGAATAACACTGACGAGGTCAGGGGTTGACCATTTCCCCAGCATGTACATTTCTGCTGCGCCGACGATACCACTTAACATAATGTGCCTGAAAACGAGTTTGTCGTGTACCTGAATAACGGCTGTAACAGCTGCATCGTGCTGGTTCTGCCCTGATTCGTGGGTATCGTTTTCAAACCGAATAACAATACGCCCCTGCGTGATGCGGCTGAAGTGGCTGATGAGCTGCTTGTAAGCGATATCGTCCCATAGGCTGGGTTTGGTGCGTGAGCTTAATGTCTGCTCTAAAGCTTTGGCACTGGTCATGGCAATTCCTGTTTAGTATCCGTGTTTATGCTCTGTATTTTGATGTTGTTGCTGTTGCTGTGTTTTCACCGGACGCCTTGACGGTTTCCTGACGCTTTGGATGCGGCCACAAAGGGGCCTTTTTCAGAAATAGTCGTAAAGCCTGCCAGTAAATACCGCAAAAAATACTGCCTGTCATTAACGGGTAGTTTAGCCAAAGTGATCGCGCTTGCTTCACCGTAAAAGCCTTTCGGGTCAGAGTCAGTGTCGCGTCGGTGTGGATGCGTTGTTTGCCTCGCTCTGTCTCCGATTGCGTCATGCTTTCCTTGTTCGGGTGCTCAACACAGTTCATGTGCAGAAGGAGTTTTTCATCGGGTGTGTTGTTACGCCAATCATAAACAAGGTTCATTGGGTTAAAGGGTGACACGTGCATCGCCTTGTTGAACTGAATACGCTGGTACTTCGCGTCTGGATCACACCGAAGTGCGTAAACTTGCGTTTCACCCCACGGGGTGTTCGTGACCTCTGCGATCAGTGCGATCAA
Organism: BD1-7 clade bacterium; assembly: GCA_902705835.1. Taxonomy (NCBI): domain Bacteria; kingdom Pseudomonadati; phylum Pseudomonadota; class Gammaproteobacteria; order Cellvibrionales; family Spongiibacteraceae; species BD1-7 clade bacterium. Next base: position 327,006 of record CACSIN010000012.1, on the reverse strand, counting down.
GTGCCCGTGTGAATCAAAGCAGTAGTAGCAGCTAATCGGATTAATGATGAAACCAAAGAAGCGAAGGTTGGTTAGTAACATAATTTTGCCGATATCATCGAGGCCTAATTGTTCTTTTAGTCGGCTTTCAACAGCCTGACGCAGACTGATATCGTGAGGCTTCAGGTAGTCGCTGCGATGAAATCTAACGGCAGCGCCACGACGGGTTGAGAATAACCATCGATGGCTGAAGTCTTGCTCAGCCGTATCGATATCGATGTAGGCCATAAAAATTTGATAATGAAACGCATGTGTTTTAGGCCAGAAGCGCCGATGGCGCACGGTGCCTTCGTAAAAGCAGGTTTCATGGATAATGGGGTTCTCGTACTGAGAATTGATTTGCTGGCGGCTTGATATCGATACGGTTGCTGATTCCCGGAGCGAACGCTGTGTTGTTGTCATGTTGGCCATGTGCTTCCTAACCCTTCTGCAACGCGAATGCCGCTAGCGCAGCCATCTTCGTGAAAACCATTGCGCCAATAGGCCCCGCAAAACCAAGTGCGCTTGACGCCATTAATGGCCTGCCATTGCTCTTGGGCATCAATGCCATCGAGAGTGAATACCGGATGACTATATTGGTACCTGCCGATAATTTTGCTTGGATCAATTAATTCCGTGGCGTTGAGCGTCACACAGAATGTGTGGCGCGACTTTAATGATTGAAGGATGTTCATGTTGTAAGTGAGTACCGGGCGGTCTGTTTTGTGATCGTCGATGAAGTAGTTCCAACTTGACCAGGTCTCGCGTACTTTTGGAAGAAGCGACGTATCTGTGTGTAGCACGACATCATTCATTCGATAAGGTATCGCTTCCAGGATCTGTTTTTCTTCAGCGGTAGGCGTTTCTAATAACGCCAGAGCTTCATCGGAATGACAAGCAAACACCACCTGGTCAAACACATCTTGGGTTCCATCGGCAAATACGAGTGTTACGTCGTCGTCAGTTCTGATAACGGTCTTGATGTCGCGCGATAGGCGTATTCGATCCGCGAAGGGTCGAGTGAGGGGCGCAAGATATGCACGAGAACCACCTTTAAGAACGCGCCACTGCGGGCGATCAGTGACACTGAGTAAACCGTGATTTTTGAAAAACCGCACAAAGAAGTAGAGCGGAAAGTTCAGCATTTCTTCGGTAGAGGCAGACCAGATTGCACATCCCATCGGGATCAAATAATAGTTAATGAACTGCTGGCCATAACCGTTTTTTTTGAGGTAGTGCCCAAGAGTTTCTTGCGCGCTGATGGCGTTTTTTTCTAAGTCGGAGATGGCTTCGCGATTAAACCGAACGATGTCGTAGATCATCCCCCAGTGTTTAACAGAGAACAGGTTTTTCCGTTGTGCAAACAAGGTTTTAAAAGATGCACCACTGTATTCGTAGCTATGGTTATGCGCGGTGACACTGAAACCCATTTTGGTCGGAATAGATTCCACGCCACAGGCTTGCATGAGTCGAATAAAGTTGGGGTAAGTCCAGTCGTTGTAAACAATAAACCCGGTATCGATCGCGTGGTTTTCACCCTTGTAATCGACGTCGATAGTGGCGGTATGGCCGCCTAGCCGATCGGCTTTTTCAAACAAGGTGATGTCATGATCTTTGTATAGCATCCATGCTGCGGAAAGGCCTGATATGCCTGACCCAATGATTGCAATTTTCATTGATTGGTTCCGTTTTATATCTATCTCTGTGGCGCAAAGGTTGATGTAGCATCTTGTGGCGCGCTAGTCAGGCCATGAATGATGTTGCATCCGATCTTTGATGATGTCTAACGTTCTATCTGTCATTTATTGCAGAAATTAGGCATCAAATAATGCTAATGCTACGCGTGATTGCTGAGAAAATTTACGCGTCCAAACCCCAGGAAACCATTGGCTACTTTTTAGTACATAGTAAAGGCGTTTAGGGAAGATACACTGCGTTTTACGATCTTCGATGGCTTGAGTCATAGTGTTCGCTGCGTCTTCAGCGCTAACGATGAATGGCATATCGAAATGATTCTTGTCGGTTAGCGGGGTTTTTACGAAACCGGGGTAGATACGTGCCACGTCAATTTGCTTTTGCCTTAGATCGATCGCAAGTGACTTTAGGTAGTAGTCGAGGGCAGCTTTGCTTGCACCGTAGAACTCGGCTTGTGAAAAGGGGGCGAAGATAACTTGTGATATAACACCGACTACCTGGCCACGGAACTCGCTAGCAGCGAGTAAGGGTAGAGCGCAATCGATGGTTGCGATGGCGCCTTTCAGGTTAGTTGAGTAGATACGCTCCCACATTTCCATGTCAGCTGGAAGACCCTGTAGGTATTCGCAGACTCCCGCATTCACAACAACGGTATCGAGCGCACCAAATTGCTGTGTGATTGCCTTTTGTGCATTTTTCAATGAGTCGGCATTGGATACATCGACGGCTTTTGCGGTAATACCGTGCACACCTGCAAGCTCTTCAAGGGCATCAGCGTTTCTGCCTGAGGCAATCACGCTATGGCCATTGGCCGCTAGCTTTAAAGCCAGTGCCTGGCCGATGCCGGACGTTGCACCAGTGACCCAGATTCGACGTTTATGGGGAACGGGTTTCATGATTTCCCCATTTTTTGCTTAATGAAACGGGTAACTGGGCCGATGACTGTTAAATGCTCATAAAGCATCGCACCCATATCAAATACATCTTCGTGATACGTGATGTGGGTATCGAAGTGCAGATGGGTTATGCCTCGAAGTGTTATGGGTTCTGATGAAATTTTCGGGTGGTGATAGTGCATGTTCCATTTTATGTATGCAATGCCGTCACCAACGAGTTCATCGAGGTATTCGAAGCGGCAATCGATTAAGTTGTCGCACAATTTGTCGAGATAGGATGAAAACTGATCCAGTCCAGTCACTTCGTGTACTGGGTCTTTAAAAATCATATTGTCTGCATAAATATTGTCGATTCGAACGTTTGAAGGCTGTAATAAGTTGCGATAGTACAGCTTGAAATGCTCGATGAGACGCTCAGTAGGCAAGGATGTCGCCTGATTTTTATCTAGCATTGACATGGGGCCGGGCTCGTCGTGTTGGTTTGATCATCTTCCTTACGCATGAAGTCTGATATTGGATGACATCACCGGAGATTTTATTGGCCGCCGGGTGTTGGTTTAGTGGACTTCTTTATCGATAGGCTCACGACCCAAAACATTTCTGAACACGGGGTGATCCGAACTATTTTTCATCGCGTAAGAGAATCATAGCAACGGAATCTGGCCCATTTGCGGGAAATGAGCGAAAATTACTATGTCACTATCCACGTTGAAGACCAAGACAGCTATGTCAGACGATCTGAAACTTTGTATGCAAAAAGTTGCGCAAGAACGATGTGAAAGATCGTTCGCAACTCTCTTCGACCATTTTGCGCCCAGGCTCAAAGCGTATAGTCTAGCTGCGCAACCAGGGGCAGCGCTGATTGCTGATGAGTTGGTTCAGGAGGTATTGGTGAAGGTTTGGAACAAAGCACATACCTACAATCCTGAGAAAGCGGCAGTTAGTACGTGGATATTTACTTTGGCGAGAAATGCCAGAATTGATTATCTGCGCAAGAACGGCAGATATCTCAGTGAGATAGATCCTGATATTATTTTTGATAAGTTGGAAGACGAAAGCGCCGATCCTTTCGCCGATGCGCAGCAGCGCAACGCGGAAGACAGCGTGCGTCATGGAATGAATCAGCTTCCCTCTGACCAGGCACAGGCCCTAGCAAAAGTTTATCTGGAGGGTAAAAGCCACCAGGAAGCAGCAGATGAAATGGGATTGCCTCTTGGGACTGTAAAATCCCGTGTACGGCTTGCTCTCAGTAAACTGGAAGTACTGGTGCGGAGATAAACATGACAAGTAACGACAATTCAATGAAATCAGACAGCAATAATCATCCCTCGATCGAGCACTTGGTAGAATACTCCGCCGGATCAATGGCATTGAGTCGAGCTATGTGTATTTCTGCGCATGTGGAACATTGTTCACATTGCCGCAATACCATTCGCAACCTTAACGCGATTGGTAGTGAGCAACTACGCGATATTGAGCCCGCAGGCGTTAGTGCATCGTTGAAAGACCGTGTGATGGGTAAAATTCAACGTGACGCTCAGAGTAAAGCCGACGTCGTCAATCTTGCAGGTTCCGGTTCGGACGGCGAGCCTTCTGAAAAGCGCTCGTTTACCATGCCGTCGTTTGTACCGCGTTGCATCACGCAGTTTTTTGACAACGATTATGACGACATGGCGTGGACGCGTGTCTCGCCAAGTGTACGAATGACGGCACTGTGCACTGATACCAATGGCGCTAAAGTGGCCTTAGTTCGTATTAAACCGGGTGGTCGAATGGCGCATCATTCCCATATTGGTGAAGAGGTTACAGTGGTGCTGCACGGTGCGTTTTCTGATGAAGATGGTATGTACCAAGCAGGGGATTTTGTCTTCCGCGATGCGGACCATAAGCATACGCCAGTCGCGACTAAAGACTCTGAGTGTGTATGCCTTATCACTCTTGATGCGCCGATTCAGTTCACGGGTTTCTTCACTCGATGGTTAAACCCGTTATTGCGCCGAAACCATCCTCTACCTGCTTGAACTAGATCGAGTGGGTAAGCGTTTGGATAAAGGGCTCAGATCTGAGCCCTTCCGTAGGCTCTCGCGTTTGAAACTCCTTCCCCAGTGTTATTGCATACAATTATCAACACTCTGCGAGTGTCTCGCGGATGAATAACTTGACTTGTAACTGCCGAAGCGCATGCTTTGTCGCAAGCAATAATGATGAGGTGGCCTATGTTTGGTTTTGGTAAAAAGACGCAATTGGTAACAGCAGACGAGGCGCTCCCTGGGCGCTCCGAACCACTGGCGCTCGATGCAGCGCATTTCATTAACCACCACTCAATGACAGGGCCGTTTCCCGAAAACATGGAGAAAGCGGTTTTTGCGCTTGGATGTTTTTGGGGGGCAGAACGTAAATTCTGGACGCAAGATGGCGTGTACGTAACGGCCGTTGGATATATTGCGGGCCATACTCTTAACCCCACTTATGAAGAAGTTTGTAGCGGTAAAACCGGCCATACTGAAGCTGTGTTAGTGGTGTTTGATCCGGCGATAGTGAGTTATTCGCAATTGCTCACTCTTTTTTGGGAATCACACAACCCAACACAGGGAATGCGTCAAGGTAACGACCAAGGCACGCAATATCGATCCGGTATTTATACCTTTTCTGATCAACAGATTACGCTTGCAACAGCGAGTGCGGAACATTATCAGCAACGGCTAACTGCGAAAGGGCATACAGATATCACCACTGAAATCCAAGCAGCAGGTCCGTTCTTTTATGCAGAGACTTACCATCAGCAATATCTGGGTAAAAACCCAGCCGGCTATTGCGGGCTTGGTGGTTGTGATGTTTCGTTCGATTGATTATTAAACAATCTGTTTCGTTAGAGTTCAGTAACCTTTCAAGGCTTTGACTTATATCAACGCTTCACACGCCTATGTTGTGATGACATAGGCGTAGATTTTTCAGGATCTCTGAAATATAAATATGTTAGATATAGCGCGTTGTCATTGATTTAGAGGGCGCCTTTAATAACGCTTTCATCAGTTAACTTTTGTCATTTTTTGAAACTCTAAACCTTGCCCTCCAAACGTTGCAGCATCTTGAGGATGTTGGGTTGCACATTTCAATGCGCTAGTCGCTTTTGAAAATCGCTAAAATTGTTAGTGAATTACCTGTGCCGGTATAGTTCGTCTAGCGGAGTCACTCACTGGCAACTAGGGGAGCCCCTTCGAAACATTGATCGGATTACTTGCGATAGAAATCTTCCAATGTCAGATCCTATCCGGTTCTTAGAATAATAATAATGAATAGGGCAGTCAGGAGATACTGCTTGATTGGCCCGGGAGAGACAAAGTTTCATGCAAATTGGCTCAAGTCAGTCTATCGGGCTTCGACTCATGTTAGCAATTCAGGATGAAGGGCTCACACCAGCAGGTTTTGCGCGCAAAGCGGGTATATCTCGTTCACGTGTTAGCCAGTGGTTAAAAGGATTGAACCTGACGGTCGAAGCGTTATCACTAATCGGTGAACATTTGCCGGTTTCACTTAACTGGTTAGTTTATGGGGAGGGGCAACAGGAAGCACCGTCAACGGTGGCGTCCTCAGAATTTGAGCGGCAGCTGATTCGCACGCTTCGCCATATCGAGGTTGACGCAGGTGCGGTGCATGAGATCGTCTTAGCAATGCAACGATATCGTGAAAAATTACCTTCTTTATCGGTGTCTTCTGGCGGCTATGATTTGTTATGCCGCGGCGATATCGGCTGGATACGTGCAAACCGTCAGGGTGTGATTTTAGATACTAACCCTGCAATTCAGCGCTTGATTGGGGCGTCACATGCTCGCCAGTTAATTGGTCGAAGTACGTTTGAGTTTGTGTGCCCGGAGTATCATCACAAGTCCCGACGATCTCTGGATTTGGTCGCGTCTCAAGGCTATGGCGAGTACAACTTTGTGAGGTTGTTGGATGTGTGTGGCGAAACCAAGCTGCCAGTTGTTACTAAAGCCTGTTTGCGTGAACATCAAGGGTACATGGTTTATGAGATCATTATAAAAAGTGTCGGTGAGCCAGATTATGCTTGAGCTATTTACAGAGCGCTTGCGTGACGCGATAGAAACATCACGATACACCAAAACCAATATTGCCCTGATTCTCGATGTAACGCCGGCAACAGTTAGTGGTTGGCTGAACGGAAAACACCCTAAATTATCGAACCTTATTGGTCTTTGTCAGCTCCTGAACGTATCTCTCAACTGGTTGATCTCAGGTATTGGTGACAAACATTATAAGGGGATGCTACACGTTACAGAAACTGAGGGAGAGTTAGTATCTACGCTTAGGGTGCTGCCCGGCCATTCTCGAGAAACATTAATGGATTTTCTCAGCTGGTCAGCGGGGTTTAATGCGTCCTATCAGCTAGATCGGCACGCGATTGCAGACGATATGTTGAAGCAATCTCGTTTGGCGTTAATTGTCTTGAGTCGTGATGGGGTCGTTAGTGATATCAATGTTTCAGCGTTGGATATACTGAATCTGAAGGGCCATCAAAAAGCAGCAGTTATCGGTACTCAGGCCATTGACTGGCTGATGCCCTCATATCGAGCTGGTTTGTTAATGGCAATGAACACGGCACGTTGCTCATTAGAATCCATTGATATTCGTTGTGATCTCATACGCTATGGCGATGATCATTCGGTTTCTGTTCAGCTATATGCTAATTATGATGGTGCGTTAGGCGGTTTCTTCACGGTGGCGTTGTTTCCGGTTCAGTGTTAAACACTAATTATTAGTTGGTGGTCGAATAAAAATCAATTTAAACAAGTGCTTACGTCACAAATTTCCCTTTGCTTAAACCGTTCCTTGAGCGGGCCTATCTGAGTAATGGGTAAATTACGGATGATCTTATCTACGTATTTAACCATGGTGCTACAAATGACCCTATACCTAACGATATGAGTAAATCTCAATAGCTGGTTCGCAGTGATTGGTTCTGGATAATCTTGGTTATGGAGATCAGGAAGAATCAAGGTTACAACGGACATACCATGGTTAGGGTCGCAATAAGGTTATTCAGTCAGAGCGAGAAGTCGCACTTGGAGTTGGTTATGCACCATCTCTCAAATCGACACGCCGGTATTTGCGAAATCGCGGAGATTGGTGATGCAGACTTGGTCGTTATTTCCCCCAGCGATCCGAGCTTCGAAACGATCATTCGTGCGTGGCGAAAGCATCAACGTGGGCCATTGCCGGTTGTATATGATGAAGTAATCCATCAAGCGCTCATCTATCGCTCCTTGTCTGTATCTGAAGAAGAAATCCCGTACTTGATTAAGCCTGCAACAACATCGGGGTTAACCGCGTTGTTCTCTGGCCGCTTAGCGGGTCTCTCTGATAATCCTGACCATCTAGAAGACACGGGTAATAGTGTCAGTAGCTTAAAGATGATTCTTGAAAACGCCTGTGAACAAGCGTTATGCATCGAGGTTCGTAGCAAGCATGTTGCATCTCTGTTTATGGATGTTCAGACCGGTGTCGCCAGAATTTCTAATAGCTGGATGGATGGCAATGATTTAAGTCTCGAATTTAAGAAGTTGCTGGCTGAGAAAGCAGCATTTTCGAGTCGAAAGATTAAGCCCAAAAAGGCAGCCGAGAAAGCACAAGACTGGCAGTACCGGGCAATTGGCATTGATCACTTGCTTTGGTTAGTTGGCTATAACTCGCCAGTACTGGGACTACCAGAAGGGCGACTACAGATTCGGTCTTGGCCTGACTTTGGACGTCTTCCCTATACTCATCTGGATTTACGTTTGGCATCACACATGATTCGCGGCGTGCAAATGGCAGACCTTCTGGCACACAAGGCGATCAATGCTGATCTTATTGCCCGATTTATTCAGGCGGCTGCGCTGTCGGGGGGTGTTCTTGATACTGCAATAGACACGGAGGGAGACAGCACAGCGCCTGTTGTCGCCGGAATTATCAGTTCTTCAAGAGAAACCGTCGCCACAGATACTGTATTAATCCGAAAGCTATTAAGGCGCATATTTCGAAAAAAGGCAGCGTATTGAATGCAGACAATCAAAGTTGTTTTCACCGGTTGTGTTGGCTCGGGTAAATCCGCGGCAGTTAAGGTATTGAGTGACATCAATGTAGTGTCGACGGATGTTGATGCCAGTGACGAAGTATCAGAAAAAAAAGATCAGACAACCGTAGCGATGGATTATGGCGAGTGTGTAATTGATGAAGAAACTACGATTGCGCTTTTCGGCACACCCGGTCAAGAGCGTTTTCGCTACATGTGGGAGATTCTTGCCCAGGGCGCATTAGGTATTGTGATCCTAGTTGATAACTCGCGTGAAGACCCGCTCTCTGACCTCGATATCTATCTCGACAACTTCGCAACGTTTATAGATAAAAGTTGCGTGGTTGTTGGCGTTACTCATACCGATGTGGCCCCGAAACCGGCCATACATACCTATCACGCGCATCTTGAAAAAAGACACCAACATCTGCCGGTGTACACGATAGATGCGAGGGAAAAGTCGCAAGTGCTTTTGCTCATGGAAACACTCGTTACCGAACTCGAAACGTTAAACGGAGCAAACGTATGACAATAGCGACAGTGAATAATCAAACCTTCGGTGACAAGCGTGAGTTGGTTCGACAGGTAAACAACTACCTGAGAGATTTTGTTCAGAGGCACCCGAGTATCGATGGTGCTCTAGTTGTCAGTGTAGATGGTCATCTGATCGCGAAATCCATCGACGGTGCGGATTCAACCAAACGCCTGGCATCCATGGGTAGTTCGTTAATGTCGTTAGGTAACACTGTTACCGGCGAGATGGAAATGGGGCTATGTAAAAACGTTATTGTTGAAAATGAAGAAGGGTTCATCACCTTCATGCATATCAATAAAAAGTTGGTGTTGGTGACATTTACCACCACGCCGAATGGGTTAGGGCTTCTGTTGAGTGCGTCGCGCAGTTGCGCTGAGAGACTTTTGCAGGAACTAAGAAAAAGTGCTGAACCGGCTACCTGATTGGACATGGGTAGAGGGTGTTAAAACTGAGCAGAATGACATCCGGCAGCATGATAATACTATAAAACGTTAAGGAGTTACGAAATGTCATTACAAAACCAAGTTAATGAAATGCTGCGCGATGTTGATGGAGCGGTTGGCGCAGCCGTTGTTGATGTTGATACCGGTCTGATGCTGGCGGTTGCCCATTCAGTGCCTTACTTCACCCAAAGTTATCTTGATGCTGTTGCCGCTGCAGCGGTTGAGATGATTCGTGGACGTAATATTCGTGCTGTTGAAGACATGCTTTCCAGCCAACGCGGTGAGAAGGTGACGAATTCAATTTCCGAGATTCAGATGACCACTGATGGTACGTTCCACTTCATGGCAACGTGTAAAAATAAGAAGAACGTTTTGACCGTGTTGATTACAACACGCAAAGCGAATCTGGGCATGGGTTGGGCTGCAGTACGTAGCCGTTTGGCACGTATCGAAGAAGCTGCTCCGTAACGGACTATTTGTGTGGCAGAGCGCTTGAGTCGATTCGTTAACTTGAGCAAGCAAATGTCCGTTATACCTTGGCGAGCCGACTGGCTCGCTTTTTTTATGCTTGATGGGAACCGTAAATGCGAATTTCAGTAGATCGCATACTCCCTCCTCTTCGAGGGGCCTCGCAGTTTACCTGCGAAGACATACAGAGCATCGTTGCGACTGGGCAACAGCCTTTGGGATTTGGACAGCAGTACAAAGGCAAAACCGGAACACGCGTATTCAGTGATCGTCGGTACTTTGTTAAGTTGCTACCTCTTGGCATTGTCGACACAGACGAATGTGATGACTACGAAGCACTCAAGGCGCGGCGCCTCAAAGATTGTTGCCTTGGCATATACCCTAAAGAAAAAACGTGGTTTATCGCCAGCAGTTCCGACAACGGACGTCTGTTTGGCAATATTGCGCATATTTATACGCCGATTCATGTTCTTCATGATGACGCAGATCGATTTAATACTTTTGTCTCTTCTGCATACTGCAATGTCGTGGCCATGGCATACGGTCATGGGCTAATGCTAGATGCAGGGCTTTCTAATTTTGTCAGCGATCCGGCCGGGAATATTTACTATATCGATGACGACCGATATGCGTGGGATGAATTTCGCAGTTTTGGGGCATTGGTTGCGAGTCACTTACGAGAATATCCAACTCTGGAGCCTGAGATACTTGGGTATAACCTGCGGCTGAAAATTCAAGAGTATGTGAGCGAGGCTGATCAAGCGTGTCAACTGTTGGCTGAGAGTACAGCAACAGCGTTTATTCCGCCGGCCCAAGAAGCTCGCTTTCGTGTTTTTTGTCGTGCGTTGGGCGCTGATGATGTTGTGTTCGATGCAAATCCTATATTAGTGAGGTTACAGGATAAGATGCGCTCCGAGACGGGAGTGGGACTGCCGAGTACTAAGGCCGAGAACTGAAAATGGAACGGTACGGGAAAAGTTTGTGTCTTACCGTTATCGCTTGAGAATATCGACAGATTTTTTTCTGCCTAGGCATTCAACTGGCGGTTGTGAAATACGGCAACGGCGGCTGGGTGTCGCGAAAAGTGTCACCGTTTCTGCGTGTGGTTTTAGAGTGGTCAGCATGCGCGCCATCCAACGATATGTTGAATAACACCCCAACAAGTACCTGAGCACCTTCTGTCGAGTTAGTGCTTATCAAGCTATGTCCAGGCCGGTAATTTCCATGCCTCTGTGGGGCGGCCTGCTATATTACAGAGTGCAGCAACGGTATTGTTCACCGCTTAATGATCCAGCGCTGAACGTTTATGTCGATTCATAAAGAGCCGATTTACCCTATCAGCCAGCCGTTGTACATCATTGTAATCGCTATATTACAGGATAGGATGATGAATAATTATGCCCCCGGTTTACTAAGTCATGATGTCATCGCAAATGATATTCATGAGATCGATGATATTGTCGCCGACACCAAAAAGCGCCTGATGAATCAATCGGATTTATCGCCTTCTCATATAGATCAGTGCCTGAAAATTGTTGATGACCTTCGTGGATTTCCGATGGGGCGATTTTTATTGGCAAATCAAGGCGGTTTTAATGGCTATTGGACGGCTTACATGATTGGTCGTAGTCGTATTCATGGGCCTTATTTTAATGAGCTGGAATCCTTCTTGATTAATCAAGCGCCTACCGTGTTGGCGACTCGTGAGCGGTTTGATATTTTCCAGCGGGAGATTCAGGCACGTCTCTACGAAGGTATCCGTATTGCTTCAGTCCCCTGTGGTTTGATGCAGGATCTTTTAACGTTAAATCTTAGCGGCTACTACGATGTAAATCTGATCGGTATTGATCTGGATACCGACGCGTTAACGCATGCTAAGCAATTTGCTCAACAGCAGGGGATTTCTGCACAGTGCCAGTTCATTCAGGCTGACGCTTGGACTTTGGCCTTAGATGAGCCTGTCGATATCCTGACGTCTAACGGCCTAAATATTTATGAAGCGGATGATGATAAGGTCACCGCACTCTATCGTTCGTTTTTGAACACACTGAAGCCGGGTGGTACGTTAATAACGAGCTTTATGACACTGACACCTGCACAAACACCAGTAAGCCGCTGGCAGACCGACAAAATTGATGGCAACGCGCTGGCACGACAGAAATGGGTATTATTGGACACCCTAGCGGCGCGTTGGTCTGGCTGTAATCGATCGCACGAAACGACCTTGTTACAGCTGCACGATGCCGGGTTTACTGATGTTCAATTTATTGACGGTCTGACTTCGATTTTCCCCACAATTGTGGCGCGAAAACCAGGATAACAGGCATAAAAAAACCGGTGCTCACAATGAGCACCGGTTTGTTATCTTGAGTATTCTCTATCAAGCTGCAGCAGTCAGCATCTGATATAACTCGTCTTTTAACTGAACGCGACGCACCTTGTGCTCTTCTTCGCGTTGCGTTGTTGCTGGAACAACTTCGTTTTCCATATTCTCGATCGAACGTGTTAGCTCATGATATTCATCAAACAAACGACGAAAGTGTGTGTCGCTGACTTTCAGGTCGTGAATTTTCGACTTCAGTTCTGGAAACTCATGTACAAGATCGTGATGTTCAACGCCCATGTCTTATTATGCCCCTATAGTGCTTGTTTTGATGTCTTAGGCTTTATATTAGCGTTTTTGTATTTACCGACCATGACACAGATCAACAACCCATACACGGGTAAACCTGTGAAGGCTAATGGGTAGAAAGTCAGGGCAGAAAATTAGGGCGTTGAGAGAGATCGCGAAAGCGAAACAAACAGAGACAAGTCAGCAGTGATAGGAGCCTTTATTTAGCTGGTCGCCATCTGCCACCACAGCTGTGCGATATCTTCGCGACGGGTTAGCCAAGTATCCGGCCTGCCGGATATGAATTCGACAAATCGACGAACTCCATCGAAACGCCCCGGACGGCCGGAAATACGAGGGTGGAGGGCGATAGTCATCATTTTTGGGACACCACTTTTGCCTTCGCTAGAGAGCGTTTGATAGGCGGCCACCAGATAATCGAAAAACTGTTCACCTGTTACGAAGCCGTTAGGATTCACAAAGCCGAAGTCGTTGCAATCTAGCGTATAGGGAACGATCAAATGCTCTTTGCCTTTCACCTCAACAAAATAGGGAAGATCATCGGCATAGGCATCACTGTCGTAGATAATGTTGTCGAACTCAGTGAGCAGTTGGCGTGTGTTGTTACTCTTTCTTCCGGTATACCAACCGCATGGGGTTTTGCCGGTGCGTTCACGAATAGTGTCGATAGTCTGTCGAATGCTTTCCCGCTCTTCATCGATGTTCATGCCGGCATGATTGATCCAGCGCCAACCATGACCGGCGACTTCGTGATGGGTATCTGTGAGGTATTCCGACAGTATCGGGTTAAGCATCAGTGCATACCCGCACGTAAAAAATGTTACCGGTATGTTGTGCTTATCAAACAGGTCGGTTAGTCGCCATATGCCGCAACGACTGCCGTACTCGAACAGTGATTCATTGCTAAGGCTGCGTTGCATGAGTGTTTGGTTTGATGCCAAATCATGGCCGTAATTTTCTGCCATGGCGTCGCCATTAACGGGTGTTCGTTCGGCACCTTCTTCATAGTTAATAACAAAGTTGATGGCGATGTTTGCACCGCCGGGCAGTTGTGCTGCCATTGGGTGGCGGCCATAGCCAATAAGGTCTCGACTCGGAACGGGGTGTGTCATGATCAGCCCAACTCAAATGTAGTAATGCCGAATATCCGATCTAACGGTAACTGCGGTTTACCGTTGCGGTACATGCGCGCGGTTTCAAATATTTTTTGCATTTGCCAGCGGTCGACCAGTTTATGCGCATCGGCGTTGTCATCGGTAATATCAAGATAGAATAACTGACCAGAAATACGGCATAACACTGACGAAAGTAACTGGTTTGCCGTGTCAAAGTCATCGCTGAACAATGGCCCTATTTTGTAGCCGGTCATGCAGGGGCGACAAACGATTAACCCCTTGATGTGCTTGGGGTCGGTGATAACGGTTGCGTCACTGCTGGCGTTATCACATGCGATCAGTGCAGTTGTGCCGGGTTGGCGTATCCAGCGTTGCAGAAACGCTTGCCGGCGCGCTGGAAAGTGCGCCGCATCGTAATCGGCCAGACAGCTTGCCGATGCTTGGCGGGCATCCAGTATTCGGTGGTTTCCATCGACGGTGGTTTTTGTCGGTGCCATCCCCTCGAAACGGATATTGTTAAATGCGATTTCAAAACCATTACGTCGATATTTTTGTTGCATATCGACAACACCATCAAGGCCGGTGCAGCGATCACCGACATAAGTTAAACGCTCTTTTGTGATAGCTAATCCGTAGCCCTCGCCGCGGTAATCAGGGTGACAGATCAGAAAGCCGAAGAAGGCGAAGTTGTCGTTGTAGATGATGGCAGACCCCGTCGTTACCATGGCGCCGTTGACGAAACCGGCAAAGAAACCATTGGGATCCTGTGGAAAAAAACAATCGATGTCATTAAGGCCGGGATTCCAGCCTTCTCGGGCGGCCCATTCCTTAAAAAACTGGGCTTCCTGCTGACCCATTTGGCGTACTTGGTACATGACGGTGTTTCCTTACTGTCCGTTGGCAATCACTCGTTTGACGCCGTAAAAATTTGTCTCTGACACGTTTGAGCGTAACACACGTTTTAGCGAACGGGTTGTCGGTAGACTTTGTTGCATCGACTTGGTTCGCCGGGGTGTTATTAGGGTGAAAAAAAACCGGCATTTGGTACAGACCAAAGCCGGTGTGTCTTAGAAGTGTTACCGCAGCGCCATTTCGACGGTTACGATGAACGCCTTGGCGCAGAAATCACAGGGTACGTAACTCCAACCCAAGGTCAGCGAGTTCTTGGCGATGAGTTTCGTTGGAAATCACGGCTATGGATGCCTGATCAGCTTTCAGGTACGTCGCGGAGACACGTTTAAGGTCATCCAGAGTAACTGCGAGCACAGCTTCTCGAAATGCCTGACGTTGTTCCGGAGTACGTCCGAATAGTTCGTTGTAGAATGCCTGGCGTGCCTCGCCTGACGGAGAGCCAGGTTTATCCAGGCTGCTGACAACACCCAGAATCGATTCTTCTAATGCATCAGCAGTATGCTCAGTGGTACGTAGCCAGTCGATTGACGCATCAAAGTCATCCAGTGTGCCTGCAACGCGAGGATCTCGATACGAATAAAAGCGGAAGCTGGCAGTATTGGTATCCTGTGAGGCACCGGCACCGTAAGCGCCGCCTTTTTCGCGAATAGCCGTATGCAGGTAACCATTACGGAGGAAACCGCCAAGCACGGTTAACGCGGCCGAGTCTGGATGGTCGACGGTGACCGTTGTGTAGGATTTGGCACAAAAATTCACTTGGGTGTTGGCAAGCCAACCCACCCGCACTTGCTCTCGCACCTGAGCGGGTGAGAAGAGAGCATCCGTCGTTGATTGATCATGCCAGAGATGGGTAAGCGATTCATCGGTGGCCGCTTTTTCGTCGGCTTCGGTGATCGATAGTATCTGCATTGGCATCTTGCGGACTTTCTCATGAATTGCTGCAAATTTGTTTGCCAACGCATGAGCTTCTGTTTCATTTTGCAATGAATTATCCAGCTGTTTGAGCCAGACAATACCTTGCATGCCTCCCCAACCTTCATTGATATTTGCCAGAGGGCTCATTCCTGCGCTGGCTGCCGTCATCGCTAATGCGTGGCCGTTGCCGGTAATCGATTGTTCTTTACGTTGGCGATTTTGACTGACGATATCTTTTAATCGCTGATGTTCATTAAAATGCACGGTTTCGAGCGTGTCTTTGATTAATATCGCCATCGATTCTTGATTGCGAGCGAGTGCTTTGGCCGAAATGACCAAATACGACAGCACGTGTTGTTCGTCATCGGTAGCACCGCGCATACTGGTGAACGCATTGATGCTACCAACGACCTCACTTTGACGATTCTGTACATCGGTAAAACTCAAGTCGCCCAAACCTACTTCAGTGAGGCATTGGCAATAGATCGGCAATAGCTGGAGTTCGTCGTCGGTAAGCTCCGGCAAAGGCATCACTATTTGCTGGTAAACCAAGCCGTTGGTGCCTTGATCGAAATGATGAACCGGAATGTTGTTGATGGTGCTATCGGTACCCTCAGCAATATGCATTTGTGACGGTACGTCAGCAAGGCCGACTTTCGGCAATATGCTGATGTCATCGACTTTGGCCTGACGTTCGGCAAGCGCTTTGGCCTGATTAACGATGGTATCGGATTGCTCAGGCGTCAGCTGGCGGGCGATTTCTTCGAGCTGTTGTTTTTCTGCATTTAGACGACGCTCAGATAGGTTTTTATCCGGTGTCATTGTCAGGCTAACGCGATGCTGGTTTTCGAGCAGCAGTTCGCGGGCTAGCGTTTTGATGAATGATGGATCCTTGATGGACTCGCGTAAGTCTTCCAGCACCGGCTCGAGGTCGAGTAAGGTAATCGGATCGCCGCGATGTGTTGCACTGGGTAGCGCCGTCAATATTAGTTGCAATCCGTAGGGGTAGCCATCACCACCGATTTCGCGTTGGGAAAGCTCCAGCTGATGCAGTATGGCTTCAAGGCGGCCTAGGCTGATGCCCTCATCGGCAACTTTTGTGATGATATCCATTACATCGGTTTCAAACTGATCTGCGTGGCTCACTTCCGAGCCGGTAATACCACAGACAAAAACTAACTCATGGTAGCTATCTTCAAGGCCAACCAGCGGCGAGGGTGCATTGCCGAGGCTGGTTGTTTCTAAATAATGCTGCAAAGGTGAGGCGCTGTTTTCGAGTAAAACATAGCTAAGCAGTTGTGCGCTAAGCAGATCTTTCAGACTGGTATTTTTGCCTAGCAGCCAGCCGATGACCAGGTGCGTTTGGTCGTCGGTGCTGTCGTTGCTGTCAAACGCATAGGCTTCTTGAATGCGGGTAGGGCTTAACAAACGCTTTTCGCGCCCGATAGAAACCATCTTACTATCAGCGGTGAAACGGTTCAGGGCCTGAGATTCAAATTTTTCCTGATGCTCGGCGGCTGAAATATCCCCAAACGTCATAAAGATGGCGTTACTCGGGTGATAGTGAGCTTGGTAGAAGTCCTTCAACTCGGTATACGACAAATCAGTGATGTATTCCGGGTCACCGCCGCTGTTGTAATGATACGTTGTGCTAGGAAATAAGTGCTTACAGAGTGTTTGCCAAAGCACCGAGGCAACGGAACTCATTGCGCCTTTCATTTCGTTAAAAACAACGCCTTTATAGGTGAGTGGCGATTGAGGGTTTTCTGGTTCACTGAATTCGAGGCGATGGCCTTCCTGCATGAAATCCAGTTCGTCTAACCGCGAAAAGAATACGGCATCGAGATAGACGTCTAGTAAGTTGTCAAAATCCTTACGGTTCTGACTGGCAAATGGATATGCCGTCCAATCGTTGCTGGTAAAAGCATTCATAAAGGTATTTAGCGATCGACGAATCATCATAAAGAATGGATCGCGAACCGGGTATTTTTCACTACCGCATAATGCCGTGTGTTCAAGAATATGCGCTACGCCTTTGTTATCCATCGGCACGGTGCGTAGGGCAACGAGAAAGACATTCTCGGGGCTGTCGCTGGCCATATGGTAGTGCAGTGCGCCGGTTTCTCGATGGCGGTATTCTTCGACATGGATCTGCAGTGCTTCAATAGGCTGTGAACGTACAAGATCAAAAGCCGGATGCGGGGAGGGAGCTGGGGTTTGTGACATGATTTACTTCAGGTTCCTGAGCTCTATGGGGAATTGATTCTGACCGGTGGTATTGCACCGAATCGCTAACAATAGCATACCGAGTATGGCGGATTCATCCGAAACACGAGGTAGTTCACGTTTAAAGAGCGTGAGTCTCGGCGATTTGGACATTTGTTGCGTAAAAACAGTCCAAGATAGTGAAAATTGACTTTTTATTTCAGTAAAAGTGACAAACGGTTATATCTATTTATAATCAAGGGTGATTGCGCTAAAGGATTCTGTTATTTAAAAGGCGCCGCATTTTTGATCGATACTCGTCATTTCGTCGGTTATGTCGATGATTCAGACAGTATCGTTATTTAATGATGCGTTATGCCTTGATTGCAGGTAGTGCAGTTTGCCGCACGATTACTGATAACAACAACGGCAGAGCCAAACATCGGCATTATCTGTTGTGTATCTATGAACATAGCGGTGTTCATTGAAGGACGCATAATGGCCAGTTCGCCTGACAATCAAAAGTTGCAGCGCATGTTTGACCGTCTGGTTGACAAAGCGCGGCAGAATCAAGCGATTCTTGAACGATTCCAGCGGTTCGAGCTGGCGATGTTGTCCTGCGACTCTATTGCAGATCTTCTACACTCTCTTATTTACGCGTCCGAAGAATCCTTTGTATTAGCCGATACGCGCCTGATTTTGTTTGATCGCAAACAAGATCTGCGCCCGCTGATGAGTGCCTGTGAGCGTAAGGAGTTTGGTCATCGTCTGGTATTTGATTTTGAAGCTAAAGGGTTAGAACAGATTTATTCAGCGGATTTAAAACCCGTACTTAAATCGTTAACAGCCCGCGAAAAAACACGTTGGTTTAGTGGTAAGGTCGGTATTCAGTCTGCTGCCTTTATTCCCCTGTTAGCGGGTAATGAATTGATCGGTAGCCTGCATTTGGGCAGTGAAGATGTGCATCGTTTTAGTGCAGATATGGCCGTTGATTTTATGAATCATACGGGCATGATCGCGGCAATGTGTATTCAAAATTCGGTTGCTAAAGAGCAGGTGAGATTGCTCAGTATGATCGACCCGTTAACACAGGTGAAAAATCGCCGGTGTTTCGATTTGGATATTAAAACCGAAGTCTCAAGAGCTATTCGCCAAGGCGACCCGGTGTCGTGTTTGTTTATCGATGCTGATTTTTTCAAACGTGTTAATGATGAATTCGGGCATCAAGCGGGTGATGAAACGTTACGAAAGCTGGCTCAATATATTGAAACGCAATTGCGTGAAACTGATCATATCGCCCGTTTTGGCGGCGAAGAGTTTGCGGTTTTACTGCCAGAATGTGATGCAGAGTTAGCCTTGCAGATTGCCGAGCGTGTGCGTTTGTTTGTTGCCGGAAAACGTGTCAGGTTTGACGAAACCATGATTAAAGTCACTCTATCTGTGGGTGCTTCGACCTTTGATCCGTCGTTGTACCAAGCTTCATCTAACACGGCGAGTGGGCAGGCATTTGATCGAGAGTCCGTTATTCAGGAGTTGATCGGTCAGGCCGATGCGGCGGTTTATGATGCCAAAGCAGCAGGGCGTAATCGTGTTTGTTTTAGGCCGATGCAAGATGATTATCGTCAGCAGGCGTGGGGTGCTTGATAGGTATTTACGGAGTTAGTTAAGGAGTCGCTTAACGAAATTTCCTACGTAATAGCAAGTCAGATATCCATAAAATGAATAACGAAAAAAGGCAATGACGATACATCATTGCCTTTTTTGTTGCTGAGATAGCTTCTAGGAAGCATCCAGTCGTTTTTTAGATATCAGAAGTACCAAGCGGCTTTTAGCTCCACCAAGTCATCTTTACGCGAGAAGAAGAAGCTTGAATCACGCGCGACATTCGACAACAAGTAGACGTTAGCACTGAGGCGAACGGAATCACCGATACGTGTGCTGCCTTCGAAGGTGAATGTCATCGTATGGGATTCCAGATCACGAATAAAGCCAGCAACAAAGTCAGTAGAGCCTGCGTCATTTAATGCGAAGCGGGTACCGACAAAGATGTCGTTTTCAAACGGCGATAGGAATTCACCCGGGATCACCGCCTGTGATGCAAGATCCTCTGGCACTGGCACTCCGGTAGCCTGTGCGCTTGGACCAGCAATATTAACGCTCTTGCGATTATTCCAGAGGTATTCGACGAGAATGCCCCAGTCTTCACCCCATAGGCTTTCATTGAAGGTATATTCAAACCCGGTTGCAAAACTGGCGTAGTTGCCGGTTCCTAACCATTTTTGTGTACCTTCAAACTTGAATATCCACTCTTCCCACACGTACTGCATCTCAAGGCCAACTTGCGTGAGCTGTTGGTAGTAAACCGACAGTTCTTTCGGAACACCAACTGGCGGATCGATGGATACTACATCGACAGTACCTAAAATAGGTATCGCCTCACGATCAGTACCGTTGAAGGCAGAAATCGCGATATCAAAATCACCGTAAAAATTCGCCCAACGCGCGGCATAATCAACATGAGCCTGACGCTGCGAAGATTCATAAACAGTTTTTTGATAATTAAATGGCAGCGGCTCATCTAGCACTGGCAGAGAGAACTGATAACGTTCATTGCCAGATGCAAAGCGGCGAGTGCGGAAGTATGGAAGTACATACAGATCCAAGTTACCCCACTCCTGTTCGAAACCAACAGAAATCATCGGCTGACCGAGTTTTGCTTCACCATTGAAGGCTTCGACAACGTCAGTTTGGTTAACGATATCGACGAGGTGAGCGGATTCAGTAACCCCCCAAAAGACTTTGTTAACACCGGCAACGAGTTGCCAGCTATCGCCTGCATAGAGGTAGAAGAACTCACGGATATCGGCGTGTGTACGATTACCATCAGAGCTGTCCCAGCGGCCAAAAGGTTGAAAGGTGAGACTGTTGCGTTGATCTTCAGACGCCCAGTAGAGCTCAGGTTCGAAAGCAACAGAACCAAAAAAACTATCCTGCTGGTCAAAGATTGGCGAGGTCGGAAAATACCGTAACTCACCTTCGATGTAGCCGGATGCTTTAAACTCATCTGCCGTTAGCGGAGCACAAAAAAGCAGGCCGGTAAGGCCTGCTAAGAACGATTTTTTCAGCGACATACGACTTACTTAGCTCGCTTCAGATTGTTCTTGGAGAAGTCACCTTCGGTAAGGCCAGTACCCATAAGGATATCGTTCCACTGCAACTGAGTCGATTTGCCGGTTTGTTTGTTTTCCATCAGTGATTCAGACGGACGCCAGAATTTTCCGTCGATCAGTTCATAAGAATTAACGGTCATCACTTTCAGCAGCGACTTCTTGCGGTCGTAGAATTCGGTTTTCTGAGTACGGTATTCGTCTTGGTCAACCCAGCTGATCAGTTTGGTATAACCGCTGTATTTATCGCGAGGTGTGCTTTCCAGAACGAAGCAGGTCAATTTGTTGTCTTTGCCACAAGGCTCGTCACGCAGGTATTTGAAATCGTATTTCTCGACTTCAAAAGATGCCAAGTCTTCAAAGCTGAATTCACTGCCCATGAAAGAGCCAGACTTCTTCTTGGAAGATATACGTTTAACGCGTTTCAATGCAGGCAGGTAGATCCACTGATCATCCGGCTCAGCAATGTGAGAGAAGCTCAGGAATGCGGTGCCGGCGACATCTTTAGGCTCTTCGAACACCATCAGGCTTTTATCGCCGTCATCACCAACTTCAAGGCTCTTAAGTTTGATGTTACGCACATTTTCTTTGCCGCTTGGCGTGCGCAGTGTCATTTTCATTTCGCTGGTGGAATCACCCCAGCCTTCGTTTTTGGCTTTCTGCTGTTTGGCAATAGCCAGACCTTTTTCTTCAGGCGTTTCAGCAAGGGCTGTAGCGCCGCCAGCAACAAGCGCGACAGATAGAAAACTGTGTAAAAAAGCGTGTTTCATAGTGACCAAAAACCTTTGTATCCGGATGTATTTATTGTGAATATCGGACCATTTTATGGTGTAGCTCGCTCACTTTAAAGTGCGCGGTAAATTGTGCAAGTGACAATGTCGTAAATCTTCGGTGTATCACTCGACGTTGGCACCGAAAATACTGCCACAAATCTGTTTGAGTGGCAGCTTATAGAACGCGTAATATAGTGCCAACTATCTACTCTATTAAGGTACCCGTGATGCTGAAACTCGGATTAGCGATCGATTGGGGTAAGCCCCGCGTCGCTATTGATCTGCCATTGATTAAACACGCCGAACGACTGGGTTTTGATTCTGTATGGGCTTCTGAAGCTTATGGCAGTGATGCACTCACCCCGCTCGCATTTATCGCCGGCCAGACGCAGCATATTCGCTTGGGCACTGGTATAGCGCAAGTTGCTGCGCGCCAACCGGCAGCAATGGCCATGGCAATGGCAACGCTCGATCAATTGGCGGGTGATGGCCGCATGATTTGTGGGTTGGGGATGTCTGGGCCGCAGGTGGTCGAAGGCTGGTATGGATTGCCTTGGCGACAGCCGAGAGCGTATCTTCGAGACTACGTGGCTATCCTACGTAAACAATGGCAGCGGCAGGGCCCGTTAGTGCATGATGGCGAACGTATACAACTTCCTTACGCTGGTGACGACGGCGCCGGTTTGGGCAAGCCGTTGAAGAGTATTTTACACGCTAACCCGGATATTCCTGTGTATCTGGGTACTGGTAGTCGGTCGATGGTCGAGCTGACTTCTGAGGTCGCCGATGGCTGGCTGCCCTTCGGATTTGTTCCTGGCATGTATGAACACTACAAACCTTGGCTTGAAGCCGGCTTTGCGCGTGGCAAGCGAGATTCAGAAGCCTTTGCGGTTGTTGGTGGCTGTGATCTGGTGGTTACCAAAGATATTAAGGCGGCAATCGATGCTTTGAAGCCAACCATTGCCTTTTATGTGGGAGGAATGGGAGCCAAAACCAAGAACTTCCATAAAGATTTAATGATTCGTCGCGGCTACCCTGATGCTGCGCAGGCGATTCAAACCGCATTCTTGCAAGGGGATATGCCCGCGGCTATCGCTGCGGTGCCCGATGAATATGTTGATGATGCGGCCTTAATTGGTGATCGGCAGCGTCTTAAAACACGATTCCAACGCTGGCTTGATAGCGGTGCGACGGATCTCATCTTGCATCGTGTCGATGAAGAATCACTGCCTATCATCGCCGAGATTGCTGATCTCAAACCACGTCAATAATTGGCTTAAAATTATCTCTCTGCGACGGTGACTGTACGCGGATTCAGACTCAGGAAATGACTATGTATACCACCTTATTAGTTGATGATCCGAAACCCAGCGTTAAGCGCATTACGCTAAATCGTCCGGACAAACGTAACGCCATTAATAACGAAATGCGTAAAGAGCTGTTTGATACGTTGGCGATGTTCGATCGTGACGATAGCGTTCGCGTGACAATTATTCGTGGCGCAGGCAAGTGTTTTTCATCGGGCTATGATCTGGCTAGCGACCTAGCTGCCGATCAACCCTACGCGTCGGCGCCCGGTGATGGTGCTTGGTCTCGGCATGTGACTGAAGGGTGGTTTGGTATTTGGGATCTTGCCAAGCCAGTCATCGCTCAAGTACATGGTTATGCCATGGCAGGTGGCAGCGAGTTAGCAACTGCCTGTGATTTGGTCTATCTCGGTGAAAACACCCAAATTGGGTATCCGGTAACACGCGTGCTAAGCCCACCGGATATGCAGTTTCACCCTTGGTTAGTGGGTATGCGTAAGGCAATGGAACTCATGCTAACAGGAGATGCAATGATCGGTGAAAATGCCGTGGCAGCCGGTTTTGCTAATCAGGCATTTGCCGAAGATATGCTGGACGAAAGCGTGCTCGCCATTGCTGAGAAAATTGCTGGTGTGGCCCCTGACCTTAATCAATTAAACAAACGCTCGGTCCATCGCGCCATGGAGGTGATGGGAGCGCGTACCGCCATGCGTGCTGGGTCTGAGTTGATGGCATTGGCTACACATCAAGCCTCAACAAAAGCGTTTTTGGAAAACGCACTGTCTGCGATGAAAGCAGAAAACAAGCATGAAAAACCGGATTGATTCAGCCTGAGCGTGATGCTGCTAACTTAACGCCATAATGGATTGTTTGCAGTCAGCGCCTGCCATTCGAATTCATAACGATTGTCGGTATTGATGAAAATTGGCACCGTTTTGGCATAAACCTGTTTAGGAAACTTACCGATATAGAAATATAACAAGATTTAATTGCCACTAAACAGGATCCACCATGAAATACTCGCTGCAGCAAATATCAGATCGTTTGGAGATCGAAGACTTGCTGGTTGAATACAGTGATGCGGTCGATACTCTGGAGCTAGACCGCCTAGATAATGTATTCACGCCGGATGCGTTTATCGACTACTCCCCTTTGGGAGGTGCAATGGGTACTTATACCGAGGTTAAACAATTCCTGAAAAATGCACTGCCAGCGTTTAAAAATACCCAGCATATGATCAGTAACTTTCGCATCCAGATCAATGGCGATAGGGCCTCTGGGAAGGTAATGTGTTTTAATCCGATGGAATTGGATATGGGCGATGGTTCACGCAATAACATCTTTTTCATCGGCTTGTGGTACATCGATGAGTACATTCGTACTGAAGCCGGTTGGAAAATTTCATCGCGTCGTGAAGAAAAGTCTTACGATTACAACACGCCCGAGTTTATCCAGTTTTCCAGCTTCTAGAGCGATACGTCATTTGAGTGTCATTGTTATTGACACATTCGGCGGAGCCGATAAGTGCCCCAATTGATAACCTTTAGGCAGAAATTGTCAGTTTTTACGGCGTTATGCGCGGCACTAACGGCATTGAGTTGTTATTCTTTAAGTGAAATCTGACTGCAATTTGCATTTAGTCAAAGACAGGCATTATGATGTGCGTTCCTTATAAGTGTTTGTTATCAAAACATAAGAAATGCGCGCACTTATATATCAAATTGCAATAATTCGAATAAAACTACCCTGTTTTGTCTCTATACGCTGAACAATATGCTTTGCAGACAAAAAACAGATTAAGAGGGGATCATCATGAACACTACGAGTTTTGTGCCGGAACCGCCTTCCCGAGCAACCTTGTTGGCAGATGTACCCAAGGCCGCAAAAGAACTAATGAGCTTGTCTCATTATAAATGGCGTCGTCAGCTTCAACGTGTACCTGAAGGTGATGGTCATCCGATTGTTACTGTACCGGGCTTTGGTGGTGCTGATGGCTCGATGGCGTCATTGCGTCGTTTTTTGAAGCGTGCCGGCTATGATGCTCACCCATGGGAGTTAGGGCGTAATCTGGTCACTCAGCGTGTGACAACGATGGACGAGATTCTGGAATTCTGCGCGATGCGTGAAGGAGAGCTGGCTCGTCGTGTTGAACAGATCGCAGACCGCACGGGTGAGAAGGTCAGCCTGATCGGTTGGAGCATGGGCGGCGTTTACTGTAATTCGCTTGCGCAGACACACCCTGAATTAGTTCGCCAAGTTGTAACGTTAGGTGCGCCTGTTGGTGATCCTCGTGGTACTAGCACTTGGAATATTCTGAAAAAGATGAATCGCTCAGAGGTACCTGAAGAGCTGCAGAATGTCGATGGTTGGTTGCATCGTAAGAATTCACAAGGTGAGCGCAAAGTACGTACAACGATTCTTTATAGCCCAAACGACGGTGCTGTATCGCGCTCTGCTGCTGTGATCGAAAATGATAAGTTGGTTGAAAATATTGAGGTAGATTCCAGTCATGTTGGGTTCTCTCATAATCCGTTGGTTTACTGGGTGATCGCAGATCGACTTAGCCAAAACCCTTATGACTGGCAACGTTTTGATTTGAGCATGCAACCTCGAAAAATTCAGGAACACTTCAATCTTCTGTAATTCATACTGACACGGATGGCTGCTGCTGATATTAATATGTATCGATTTAGGTGTTAACTGTGAGTAGAAATATAAAAAGCCGGCTATGTAAGCCGGCTTTTTTGTCTCAATTGCTAATAGGTTTATCAAAAAACGAGTTTAGTACTCCGTCGGCTCTGCTTTATGCAAATGCCATGCATCACTCCTGAATATTGTTCCAGACAACTTCAGCTACTTCTTGGGAAATCTTGGATACGGATTTTGTCTGGAAGGTCGCCGTATTCGCTGTCCAAACCATCTCGCCACTGTCAGTATCGTAGATGGATGTGACTAGGATCGTATTCGTTGTTTTCTTCGTATAACCGGGGCTTGAAACAATGGCGGAACCGCCCGGGCCCCACATGCTGTTAAAACTGGGATAATAACCGTATGGGTATCGACCGTATGGGTAGGGGCCACCAACGACAGAAACATCAGGCGGTACATAGGTTTCATTTCTTTCTACCTTGTCGACATAGGTGACTAAAACAAACCGAATATCATGTGCTTTGACGTACTTCAATACGTCGTCTTTGTTGGGTTCGCCTTTGCCCAATACTGTGAAGCTAGCAACAGCGTCGACACCTAACGGCTTAAGTGCGTCCGATACGTCTCGCTCAAAAACTAATCGGTGTGTTACGTTGTCACTCAGCCCGACAATCAATATTTTATGGAGTTCGCCTTTTCGAAATTCATCACTCTGCCAGACATCTCTCAGTGTGGTACTGCTGCAACCGGCAAGTGCCGATATGAGTAATACAACAAGGAAGTTGAGCTTGAGTAACCGCATGAAAATCTCTTTAGTTATTGTTGAATTTGGTGCTGTGGATGTTCTACGGCATCAGAAATTCTAATTTATAACGATATAGATAAGACGCATCTTAGCAGAAAAAGTTCGCTTTTACGGGTTTTGAAGCGGGTGGAATGATAGGAAAGGAGGCGGGAGTGTGACGCAGGTTTATCAAAACACGTAAACCTGCGGATACTGCTTATAGCGCGTGGCGTTTTTCAGACGCTGACGGGGCGTTCGCCTGAGTGTCAGCGGCCGTTAGTTCTTGATATGTTGGTACACTTGATTGGCAATCTGATCGGCAATGTAGGAGGCTGGTTGTGATTCGCCTTCGAAGGTACTGGTGCGCCCGCTCCAGAGGATTTGCAGTGTTTCAACACTGTATATCGATGTCACCATGATAG